>JBOGYU010000055.1:0-15375 GCA_050696935.1 Solirubrobacteraceae bacterium
GTCACGGCCGCCGCTCCCGCCGGTCGCCGCGCAGGCGCCGGATGCGACGCTCGACCGCGACCGCGTAGGCGCCGATCGCGGCGGCGGTGAGCCCGAAGCCGGCCGCGACATACGCCCAGCTAGCCACGCAGCTCCCTCGGGGAGATCGGAGCGAGCGGCGCGGCCTCGGCCAGCCGCGCCCGCAGCCGGCGGTTCTCGGCGCGCATCTCCAGCCGGCACACGCGGAGCCGGCGCATCACCAGCCAGGCCGCGAGCAGGCTGATGCCCGCCGTGTTGACCAGCAGCGTTGCCAGCATCGCGCCGTCGAGCGTCGGCCCGTCGAGGCGCAGGACCGACGGCTCCTGGTGCAGGCTTCGCCACCACACCACGCTCCAGTGCACGATCGGCACGAGGCCGAAGGCGAGCACGGCGGCGGCCGACGCGACGGTCGCCCGCCGCTCGGCGTCGTCGAACGCTCGACGCAGCGCGAGCTGGCCGGCGAACAGCGTGAACAGGATCGCCGTGGTCGTCAGCCGGGGATCCCACGTCCACCACACGCCCCAAACCGCCCGGCCCCACAGCGACCCGAGGACGAGCGTCAGCGCCGTGAACAGCAACCCGACCGCGACCGCCGCATGCGCCAGCTGGTCGGCCGCGAGCGAGCGCTTCCACAGGACGCGCACGCTGGCCAGGAACGCCACCGCGAACAGGCCCAGCGCCGCCCAGGCCGTCGGCACGTGGACGTACATCAGCCGCTGGACCTCGCCCTGGAACGCGTCCGGCGGCGCCCACGCCAGCCCCATCGCCCAGCCGCCGGCGAGCGTCAGCAGCGCCGCGAGCAGCGTGGCGCGGTCACCGGGATACAAGTGCAGCAGCCGGCGCGTCATTCCTCGAGCAGGTAGGGAAACGCGACGAGGGCGAGCGCTAGCGCGACGAGGTCGTACGCCCCGAGCAGCGCCAGCCAGCGGCCTGCGCCCTCGCCGGCGAGCGCGGCGTCGCTGGCAGCCGTGACGGCGACCAGGAGCGGCACGAGCAGCGGCAGCAGCAGCATCGGGATCAGCGCCTCGCGCGCGCGCAGCTGCGCCGCCACCGCCCCGTGGAAGGTCGCCATCACCGCCAGGCCGAACGTCCCCAGCGCCGCCGCGGCAGCCAGCTCGCCAGGCGATCCCGGCACCGGCAGCGCGAACAGCACCGCCATCAGCGTCAGGGTCCCGGCGACGACGACGGCGAGCAGCGCGAACGTGCCGAGCAGCTTGCCGGCGAACAGCGCCTCCCGCGGAAGCGGGTACAGCAGCAGCGGCTCCAGCGTGCCGAGCTCGCGCTCGGCCGCGAACGTGCGCGAGACCGCGAGCAGCGACGCCAGCGTGACCGCCAGCCACAGCAGACCGGGGGCGAAGCGCCGGAGCGTGTCGGTGTCGGGTCCCAGCGCGAACGAGAACAGCAGCACGGCGAGGCCGGCGAACACGGCGACACCCTGGATCACCGCCCGGGCGCGCGCCTCCGAGCGGAGGTCGTTCGCCGCGACCGCCAGCGCCCCGCGGACCGCCTCCGCGGCGAGCGTCACACGGCCACCTCCGCGGGCAGCCGCGGCGACTCCTCGACCAGCAGGCCGCGCTCGAGCCGGTGCACGGCGTCGGCGTTCGCCTCGATCCGCGAGCGCTCGTGCGTCGCGACCACCGCGGTCCGGCCGTCCGCCCGCAGGTCGAGCAGGAGCCGGTCGACCAGCTCGCGCCCGTCCTCGTCCAGGCTCCCCTACGGCTCGTCGAGCAGCGCCACCGCGGGCCGCGTGACTCGCAGCCGGACGAGCGCGAGCCGGCGCAGCATGCCGCTCGAGTACGTGCGCACGCGGTCGTCGGCCGCGGCGGCGAGACCGACGCCGGCAAGTGCGGCATCGACCGCGGGCGCCGGTGACCGGATGCCGCGCATCCGGGCGGCGAAGCGCAGGTTCTCGCCGGCGGTGAGCTCGGAGTAGAACGCCGGGCCCGCGTGCATCAGCTCGACGAGCGCGCGGATCCGGCGCTCGTGGCGCCTGACGTCCATGCCGTGCACCAGCACGGTGCCGGCGGTCGGGCGCACGGCGGTCGCGAGCACGCGAAGCAGCGTGGTCTTGCCCGCGCCGTTGCCGCCGACGAGCGCGGCGATGGTCCCGACCGGGATCTCCAGCGACACGCGGATGAGCGCCGGCGTCGACCCGAACAGCTTCACGAGGTCGATCACGCTGACCGCGGGCGGCGCTCCGCCGACCGCCGTCGCCGGCCGGTGCGTCGCGGGCGCGCGCCGAGCACTCATCCGAGGAAGCGTAGTACTAGGTTGCATCGTGCGTCGCGGTGGAGCCACCTCAGCCAGCCACATCCGCCAGGTACTCGACCAGCTGCCGGAGCTCGCGCCGCGAGAGCCGCTCGCCGTAGTCCCGCGGCATCACGCCCGCCTGGAAGCCCTCGGCGATCGCAGCGTCGGGATCGACGATCGACTGGCGAATGAAGCCCTCGGCCCTGCCCTGGAGGGCCTGGTCGAGATCGGGGCCGCTCGTACCGGCCGTCCCGGCGTCGGCCAGCGTATGGCAGCTGCCGCAGCCCGCCTCGCCCGTGAACAGACGCCGGCCGGGCGGCCCACCGGCCCTGCCCGCGCCGACCTCCGCCAGCCGGCCGCGGTCCTCGCCGGGGACGGCGGCCGCCATCGCAACGTAGGCGGCGACGTCGTCGGCGTCCTCGCCGGTGACCAGCCCCGCGGGCATCCTGCTGCCGCGGCGCGGATGGAGGATCTGCTGCTCGACCACGCCGCGGATCGTGCTCTCACCCAGCCCATCGGCGCGCGCGCGGCCGAACGCGGCGTCCAGGTCGGGCCCGATCGTCCCGGCCGTAGCCGCCCGGTCGAGCACGTGGCACGAGCCGCACCGCTGGGCGAACAGCCGCTTGCCGTTGACGAGGTTCGGCGGCTCGTCGATCAGCTCACAACCGCCGAGCGCCACCGCCGCGAGCAGCGCGGCGCCGATTGCGATGCGGCGGCGCGCACGTCCTCCTCCACACCCAGACGGGGGCATTCCCACAACGTACTAGGCTGTCTAGTATGAGGTCGCGTCGTCAGGGTCGTCAAGTCCCGATTCTCGGCGCCGATATCTCACTAGACTGGCTCGTACCATCGACCTTCGGAGTGATTCTGTGGAGAGCATCTTCTACGCCCTCGTCCTACTCGCCTGCCCGGTGGGGATGGGCGCGATGATGTGGTTCATGGTGCGCGGGAGCCGGAATCGCGGCGAGCATCGTTCGCTCGCCGACCTGCGTGCCGAGCAGCACCGGCTGGACGCCGAGATCGAGCGCCGGGAGCGGGAGGAGTCGCGCCGCCTGGACGAGTACGCCACGCCCGGCCGCTGAGCTGAAGAGCCGGTAGCGGCGTGGACAGCTCGATCTTCTTCGGCGGCTCGGTGGTGGCCGCGGTGATCTCCGGCGGCGTCGCGCTGTTCGCGCCGTGCTGCATCTCGGTGATGCTGCCGTCCTACTTCGCGAGCGCGTTCCAGAACCGGCGGCTGCTCGTGGCGATGACGTTCCTGTTCGCGGCCGGCGTCGCCACCGTGATCCTGCCGATCGCGCTCGGCGCCGCCGTCCTGCAACGGGTGCTGATCAGCGAGCACACCGCGATCTACACGGCGGTGGGGGTCGTGCTGCTCGCCCTGGCGGCCTACACGCTCGCCGGGGGCCGGATCCATCTCCCGATGCCCGGTCGGCGTGCGGGCAAGGCCGGGCCGCTGAGCGTCTACACGCTGGGCGTGTTCTCGGGTGCGGCCAGCTCGTGCTGCGCCCCTGTCCTGGCCGGCGTGATCGCCCTATCGGGGCTGGCGTCGTCATTCGGGCTGTCGCTCGGGCTCGGCGCGGCGTACGTGTTCGGGATGGTCGCGCCGCTGTTCGCGATCTCGCTCCTGTGGGACCGCTTCGACTGGAGCTCGACCCCGCTGTTCCGGCCGCGCACGTTCACGTGGCGGCTCGGTCCGCTGCGCCGATCGGTCACCGGCACCGGGATCGCGAGCGGGGCGCTGCTCGCCCTCATGGGCGCCGGCACGCTGTACATCGGCCTGGCGACCGACGCGATGCCCGCCGCCGGCGGCTGGCAGTCGTGGGTGTCGGCCGAGCTGCAGCACTACGGCAGCGTGATCACCGACGCGCTCTCGTGGGTGCCGGGCTGGGCGGGCGTCGCGCTGCTGCTGGCGGTCGTGGGCCTGCTGGCGCGGCGCGCGTTCCGCGAGCTGCTCGGTCCCGAGGAGCCAGGTGAGGCAAGCGCACCGGGCTCGCTCGAGGCGCCGGGCGCAGAGCCGACCACGCAACACGAGTACGTGCGAGGAGTCTGATGGCAAGCCGAAGGTACGAGAAGGAGCGCCTCCGTCGCGAGCGGCTCGAGCGCGAGGCGGCCCGAGCCGAGCGCGCACGCAAGCTGCGGCTGCGACTGCTGGGCGCGACCGCGATCGCCGTCGCGGCCTTGGCCGCCGTGTTTGCGCTGAGCACCCGCGGCGGGGGAGGCGCGGCGGAATCGCAGAACGCGGACGGCCAGGGCCAGGCCGGCGAGTACGCGTTCGCCGTCGGAAATCCGGGCCCGGGCGAGCGCGCACCGGCGATCGAGCTGCCGTCGACCGAAGGCGGAACCTACGAGCTCGCCAAGCAGCGCGGCAAGCGCGTGCTCCTCTACTTCCAGGAGGGCCTCATGTGCCAGCCGTGCTGGGATCAGATCACCGACCTCGAGCAGCAGCCCGAGAAGCTGCGCGCGCTCGGCATCGACCAGCTGGTGAGCATCACGACCGACCCGCTGCCGCAGCTCGAGCAGAAGGTCGAGGACGAGGGGATCGAGGCGCCCGTGCTCTCCGACCCCGACCTCTCCGTGTCCGTCGCCTACGAGGCGAACCAGTACGGGATGATGGGCGAGTCGCGCGACGGCCATTCGCTCCTCGTGATCGGCCCGAACGGGCGGATCGAACACCGCGCCGACTACGGCGGCCCCCCGGACCACACGATGTACGTCCCGGTCGACAACCTGATCGCGGACCTGCGCGCCGGGATGCGTGACGGCAATGCCTGACGCCGTAGCCGTCACGCTCCTCACCGAGCCCGCCTGCGGCTACTGCGAGGACGCGAAGGCGATCCTGGCGCGTCTGAGCGCCGAACTGCCGCTCCGCATCGCGTACCAGGATCTCGGCTCACAGGAGGGGCAACGCCTCGCGCGCGACGCCGGCATCCTGCTCCCACCGGGGATCCTGATCGACGGCGAGCCGTTCTCGTACGGGCGCCCGTCGGAACGCAAGCTGCGCCGCGAGCTGCGCCGCCGGCTCGCGGCGTGAACCTACTACAGTACTTCGCAGATGAGTGCTGACGCGACACGCGAGCTTCCTCGGCTCTACGAGCTCGAGAGCGAGGTCATGGAGGAGGTGTGGCGCCAAGCGCGGCCGACGACCGTGCGCGCGGTGATGGCGGCGCTGAACCGGCGGGCGGACAAGGAGCGCGCGTACACGACGATCATGACGATCATGGCCCGGCTCGCCCGCAAGGGCGTGCTGCGCCGCGAGCTTCACGGCAAGACCTACGTGTACGTCCCCGTCGTCTCGCGCGAGCAGTACCTGGAGCTGCGCGCTCGCGCGGAGGTCGGGGCGCTGGTGCAGGAGTACGGCGAGCTCGCGCTCACGAACTTCGCACGCGAGATGGCGAAGCTGGACGCCGGCCGCCTCGACGAGCTGAACCGGCTCGCGCGGACGCGTGCGTAGCGCCCGGTCGCTGTATCGCTTCAACGTCGCGCTCGGCGCGCTGGGCGGGCTCTCCCTGCTGCTCGCGGGCGCGGTCGCCGTCCGGGCGGTGCGGTTCGACACCACGTCGGTGGCCTCCGTGCTCGAGGCCTGCCGGGAGCTCGTCACCGTGCCGAGCGTGTCGGTCACGGTGGTGGCGGCGATCGGCGGCTTGAGCCTCGTCGTGTTCGGCCGCGCCACGCGCTCGCTCGCACGGCACATGCACGCGCGCGTGCGACTCATGCGCGGCCTCCGGCACATCGACGAGCTGACCATCGACGGAGTCACCGTGCGGCTGCTTGAGCATTCGCGGCCGCAGGCGTTCTGCGCCGGCTTCCTGCGACCCCGGGTGTACCTATCGACGGGCGTCCTGGAGCAGTTGGACGAGGGCGAGCTGCGCGCCGTGGTCGCGCACGAACGCCACCACCAGGCACGCCGGGACCCGCTGCGAATCCTCGCCGCCGAAGTCCTCGCCGACGCGCTGTTCTTCGCACCGATGCTGCGTCGGCTGCGCGAGCGGTACGGCGCGCTCGCGGAACTCGCGGCTGACGAGGCGGCAGTGCGCCGATCGGGCGGCGACGCGGCGCCGCTCGCATCCGCGCTGCTCTCCTTCGGGACGACTGAAGACCCGTCGGTCGTGGTCGGGATCGCGCCCGAGCGGGTCGACCACCTGCTCGGCCGTCCGCCGCGCTGGGAGCTTCCGCTCTCGCTGGTCGCGACCGGGCTCGTCGGCATCGGCGCGTCCGTCTCCCTGGCGCTCGGAACCGCCGCCGCCCTCGATCCGGGAGCCGTCAGGCTCTCGGCGCTGGTCCTCGAGCTGTGCATGGCGGCGATGGTGATGCTGCCGGCCGCGGCGGCGATCTGGGCGCTCGGGTCGTGGGCACGTCGCGCGCTGGCGTAGCCGCACGCTCAGGCCGACACGCGGAGATCGCGCTCGTGGTAGCCCGTCGCTCCCGCGGGATGCGGCGGGCGCTCGACGACCTCCTGGCGGCGGCCCGTGCCATCCGTGGCCCGGCAGACGATCCGGACGGTCCCCGCGCGCTCCGGAGTCCAGCGGTACGCCCACTGCGTCCAGGCCGCGTTCGAGCGCGACCGGCGCAGCTGCGCGTCGCTCCATGTTCGCCTCCCGTCGACGGAGACCTCGACGCGCGCGATCCGGCGGAGTCCGGCCCATGCGACGCCGGCGATCCACGTGGGCTCGCCCGCGCGCGCGCCCGCCGGCGTGTCGATGCGCGATTGCGTGTGCACCTCGCCGATCGGCGACCAGCCGCGCTGCGCCCAGTACCCGTCGTGATCGACGCCCACCACCTCGATCGACCGCAGCCACTTCGCGTTCATCATGCCGTACAGGGAGGGCACCCGAACGCGGCACGGGAAGCCGTGCTCCTGCGTGAGCGGGCGTCCGTTCTGGCCGATCGCCAGCAGCGTCGTCGGCTCGGTCGCGCGCTCGAGCGGGATCGAGACGTCGTAGCCGTCCGCGCAGCGGAACACGACATCGACCGCGCCTCGCTGCACGCCGACAGCCTCTAGCACGCCCCCGAGCCGGACGCCCGTCCACGCGGCGTTGCCGACGAGTGGCCCACCGACCGGATTGGACACACACGTCAGCACCGAGATCTCCTCGACGACCACGAACGCCCGCTGAAGGTCCGAGAAGCCGAAGCTCGCCGGCGCGTCGACGAGGCCGGCGACCTCGAGCCGCCAATCCTCCGCCTCGACGACCGGATCGACGAGGTCGATGTCGACGACGTAGTGGTCGGCGACCGGCGTGACGTCGGGCAGCAGTCCACGGACCACGGGGAAGTCGTCCACCGGCGGCGCGGGCAGCGGCCGGTCGGGGCGTTCGAGCGCGACGGCGGTATCTGGGCCGGCGCGGTCGAGCAGCCGGCCCAGCAGCCAACCGCCCACCGCGAGGCCCGCAGTCCACGCTCCGAGCCACAGCAGCGCGCGGCGGCGGCCGAGATCGTGCTCCCCGGACGGCCCGTGCGCCCGCACCTCGAGCAGCCACTCGAGGCTCGTGCCGTACAGCAACCCCGCGAAGCCCGCTGTCGCGGTGGCCGCGAGCACGGGATGCCCGACCGGTGCGGCAACGCTGGCCAGCAGGAGCGCCAGCGCGAAGGCGAGGCCGGCCAGGTGCGCTCGCGGGCGGTCGCGGCCCGCGGTCAGCCGCGGGAGCGCGGCGCCGCCGAGCATGAAGGCGAGCGTGGTGCCGACCGCGAGGGCGTGCGATGCGCTCCGGCCGAGGTTGTCGATCGCCCACGTGGCCGCGTCTCCCGGCGCCAGCCGGATCAGCCGTTCTGCGAGAGCAAGGGGCGCGAACGGCACGATGTCGCTGATGCGGCTGCCCACCCACGTCAGCGCCAGAGCGAACGCGGCTGCGAGGAGACCCTCGATGCTCGACCCATTCTGCGCGAGTCGCGCTCTGGCCACGGGGACGAGCGTACTATCGATGCTCGTAGGTTTGGCTGATGCCGCTCAGTTGGCGTGCGGGCCGTGGAGGCCGGGCTCGGCACGCTTGAGGAGGACGGCATTCGTGGCGACGATGATCGAGCTCGCGGACATCAGCAGCGCCGACCACTCCGGCCGCAGCTCGATGCCGGCGGACGGGAACAGCACGCCGGCCGCGATCGGGATCGCGAGCAGGTTGTAGACCGAGGCCCAGGCCAGGTTCTGCTTCATCTTGCGCACGGTCGCGCGCGACAGGCGCATCGCGGCGGCCACGTCGAGCGGGTCCGAGCGCATCAGCACGACGTTGGCGGTCTCGACGGCCACGTCGGTCCCGGCGCCGATCGCGATCCCGATGTCGGCCTGGGCGAGCGCCGGAGCGTCGTTGACGCCGTCGCCGACCATCGCCACCCGCTTGCCCTCGGCCTGCAGGCGCTCGACGTAGCCGGCCTTGTCCTGCGGGAGCACCTCGGCGAAGACCCGATCGATGCCCAGCTCTTCCGCAACCGCCTCCGCGGTCCGGCGGTTATCGCCCGAGATGAGGGCGACCTCCAGCCCGAGCTCTTTGAGGGCGGCGACCGCGGCCGGCGCGCTCGGCCTGATCTGATCGGCGGCCGCCACCAGACCCGCGACGCCACCGTCGACGGCGACGAACATTGCGGTCTTGCCCTCGGCCGCCAGCTCAGCGGCGCGGTCGCCCAGCGTCCCGAGCTCGATGCCGTCGCGCTCCAGCAGCCGGGCCGTGCCGACGAGCAGCCGACGACCGTCCACGCCGGCGGCCAGGCCGTAGCCGGCGATCGCCTCGAAGCCATCGGGTTCGCTGAGCTCCAGCCCTCGTTCTTCGGCGCCCCGGACGATCGCGGTGGCGAGCGGATGCTCGGAGCCCCGCTCCGCGCTCGCGACCAGCCGCAGCAGCTCGTCGTCGTCCAGCGCGTCGTTCGTCACCACGTCCGTGAGCGCCGGCTCGCCGACCGTGAGCGTGCCGGTCTTGTCGAGCGCGATCGCGTCGAGGGCGCCGATGCCCTCCAGCGTGGCCGCGTCCTTGATGAGGATGCTGTGGCGAGCGCCGATCCCGGTCCCGACCGCCACCGCGGTCGGCGTCGCGAGCCCGAGCGCGTCCGGGCACGCGATCACCACCGCGCTGATCGCGAACGTGAGGCTGCGGATGAAGTCCTCGTCGGAGAACAGCGTCCAGGCCGCGAACGTGATCAGTCCCGCCGAGACCGCCACGACCACCAGCACGCCGGCCGCGCGGTCCGCGATCCGCTGCCCGGGCGCCTTCGAGCTCTGCGCCCGCTCGACCAGGTCGATGATCTGCCCGAGCGCCGTGTCGGCCCCGATCCGCGTGGCGTCGAAGGTGAGCGTGCCGGAGCGGTTGATCGAGCCGCCGATCACGTCGTCGCCGACGACCTTCTCGACCGGGATCGACTCGCCGGTCACGAGGCTCTCGTCGACCGAGCTCGAGCCGCCGGTGACCCGGCCGTCGACCGGCACCTTGTCGCCGGGCCTGAGACGAACCACGTCCCCGACCACGATGTCTGACGTCGGCAGCTCCAACTCGCGTCCGTCGCGGATCACGGCCGCGGTTGGCGGCACGATGTCGAACAGCGCGCGCAGGCTGTCGCTCGTCCCGCGGCGGCTCTTCATCTCCATCCAGTGCCCGAACAGGACGAACGTGACGAGCATCGCCGCCGCCTCGTAGAACGTCTCCTCACCCGCGACCGTCAGCACGACGCTCGCGAGCCACGCCGCGAGGACGCCGGTCGCCACGAGCACCGCCATGTTGAGCGCGCGATGGCGCAGCGACGTATACGCGCCGCCGATGAAGATCCAACCGGCGTACCAGACGACCGGCGCGGACAGGACGAGCATCAGCCAGTTGCGCGCGGCCTCAGAGTCGAGCAGCTCGAGGCCGAACGTGTTGACCGCGAGCGGCGACAGGAGCACGACCGGGACCGTCAGCACGAGCGCCACGAAGAAGCGGTCCCGCATGTCGCGCTCCATCGCGGCCGCCATCGTCGGCTCGGACATGTCGTGGTCCATCCCGCCATGCCCGCCGTGCGGATCCTCAGCCGGGTGCCGATGCTCGCGCTCCGCCGCAGTGTGCGGCAGCTCGTACTGCATGCGGTCGCACCTCGTGCCGCAGGCGATCGGCGCAAGCTGAGCGCCATGCGCGAGCTGCCCCGTCGTGGCCCCCGGAGGATCGCTCGAGAGGCGATAGCCGGTGCCCCGGACCGCGGCGCGAACGTCCTCCGCGCCGCTCAGCGCAGCCTCGTACTCGGTCTCCAGCCGGCCGGTCTGGTAGTCGAGCGTCGCCGACCCGACGCCGGGCAACGCGCGGACCGCCTCGAGCAGGACCTCGGCGCAACAGGGGCAGCGCAGATCCTCGACATCGAGCGCCACACGGTCAACGGAGTCAGACAACGACACAGCCACCAACGGAGTCAGACAACGACACAGCCACCTACTATATTTAGTCGTAGATACTTGGACGGGCAACAGATGCGAGGCTTCTGGTGATCGCGGTCCCGCTCGCCAGCCCTTGGGCATGGGTCAAGGGACGGCATCCACGACGCCCTGCCCTGGCGACCGCCGATGTCGGCATCGCCATGAGCGTGCGCAGGACCAGCGTCGCGCTGGAGGCCCTGACGTCCGCTGATGGCCGAGCGCGACCCGCTCAACGCCGGCGTCCGGCTCCCGGCGCGATGCTGGGATGAACCAGGGTAGCCGCGTCAGCCGCCCAGCGTGGGCGACCGTCCATAGGCGACGTCGGCGAACATGCAGACGACGAGCAGCCGCCCAAGCGCGTCGGCCAGGCACTCGGTGACGCTTGGTGCATCGCGATCGAGTGCGTCGATGGCCATGGCGACCCAACGACCGGCGTCCTGGGAGAGATGTACGGCCGGAGGAGGCTCGTCCATCGGCGACGCGTGCCGGAGCGAATCGTCGGCGACGTCATACACGATCGGCAGCCACTCCTCGGCGGAATAGCCGCGGCGACGTCCGTCGGCGGCCAGCGCGAGATCGCAGCGGCGCAAGCTGCCCGCCGCGGTCGCGTCGATGGTGGCGAGCAAGTCACCGGCGAGCGTCACGCGCTCGGGCGCGTCGACGCTGGGGAGGATGTGTACCGCATAGGTCGCGACGGCCAGGCTGATGAGTCGCGGCACGGCGGTCGTCAGCAGACCGAGGGGACGGGCAGTGGACGCGGTGGGGGGCAGGTCGGGCGCTCCGCGAAGGTACGCGGTCCGATACGCGTCGGCGAGCTCGCTGCGTGTACGCCGGCGGGCGAGTCCGTCGTAGATGACGGCCAGATCGGTCAAGGGGCGTGGGAATCGTCGTGCGAGTGGAACGGGGGTCGCGACATCCGTCCAGGCTCCGGATGTTGTCCCAACCGCTGAGGACCGCATGCAGCGGGGGTGGGAAGCCAAGGGCGCAGCCTAAACCGACACGGTGAACCCTGGAGAACCCGCGCGGTCGGCGAGGGCCTGAGCCGGGCGCCCGGTCGGCTGGCAACGCTCGACCGTTCCGGCGAAGACCGCTCGCTCGCCGAACGTGTCCTCCTGGTTGGGGCCGAGCGATCGAACCGCCACGAGCCGAGTGGTAGGCGACCGCGGCGTCCTCGACATCGGACCAGGCGAGGCTTTGACCGGCGTGCGCAGTACGTGGCTCGCGTGAGTCCGGAGTCAGGCCGATGAACATCGAGCAGGCGGTCACCGCCGCCGCGACGGCCGACGGCTCGGCGGTGCGTCGCGCCTATCGGCGGGCGGTCGCGCATGGGGTTCACAACACGCGGTGCACGGAGAAGCAGGAGTCGGCCTACGGGACGCTGCGGCTACTAACGCTGGCGATGCTGCGCCTGCCCGACCTGGTGCTCTACGCGCACCTGCTGCACGTCTATGGCGACGAGAACGACGAGGGCCGGCTCCCGCGACCGGTCGTGCGCGGAGTCAGCGACGTGGCGGCGGGCGCGCTGCGGCTGGGGCACCGGGCGCTGGAGACGCACGCTCGCACCGTGCACTATTCAACGGCGGCGTGGATCGACCGGCTGGTGCGCGACGCCAGCCGCGAGCTCGACGATGTCGCGTTCGACGACGAGGCCACGGTCCCGATCGTGATCGAGCAGGCCCGCCGAGCCACGATGGCACTGACGCGCGCGACCGCCGCGACGGCGAGCGACCCAATGCTCGTGCCCGACCACGTCGCCACCGGCCAGGGGCACCTGCTCGCCGTCTACCTGATCGCGACCGAGGCGGCCGGCACGTGAACTCCGGAGACCGCCTCGCCCGCCTGCTGAACGCGCTCGACGGGCCGCCGCGAGGCGTGCGCCGGGGCGTCATGCTCATCCTGCCGCTGCTGCTGCTGGCGGCGCTGATCGCCACGTTCGCGATCGCGCCATCCGGAGGTAGTCACCGGGCGCCGCAGCGACCAGCGCACGAGCCTCAGCCCCCGGCGCCCAAGCTCGTGCCTCCATCGAAGTCCACGCCGCCGCCCGGGTCGCGCGAGCCGGCGCTGTCGGCGGCGACCGATCCCGCCCTGCGGTTTCTGCGCGGCTACCTCGCCTACTCCTACGGCCGCGGCAGCATCGACGCGATCCGCGACGCAAACCCGGAGCTCATCGCGTCGCTGCGACGCGCGCGGGCGCGGGTGCCGCCGGCCGCGCGCAAGCGCCTCCCGCGCATCACCACGCTCCAGGTGCTGCCGCAGGCGCCCAACACCGCGCAGGCCACCGCGACCGTGGACGACGGCAGCGGGGCGCAGTACGCGCTGATCTTCTACCTCGACCGGCGCGCGCGCGGGTGGACGGTGACCCGTCTGGGCGACGACTAGGGCCAGCCATGCCGGTGGTCATCGCACGCAACGGCAGCAAGCTGGTCGTGGGCGCGGCGCTGGTCTTGACCATCCTGGTGCTGATGCTCACGGCGCTGATCGCCGCGGTCATGCCGCAGCAGCAGAACTCGTGCCAGCCGGGGTCGGTCGGCGGCGCGCCCGGCCCGGGCGCCAAGGTGATCCCCGCCCAACTGATGCCGCTCTATCGGGCCGCCGAGAAGGCCTACGGGGTGCCGTGGAACGTGCTGGCGGCGATCAACAAGGTCGAGACCGACTTCGGCCGCAACCTCGCCGTGTCCTCGGCCGGCGCGATCGGCTGGATGCAGTTCATGCCCGACACGTGGGCGCGCTACGGCGTGGATGGAAACCACGACGGGCGCAAGGACCCATACGACCCCGAGGACGCGATCCCCGGTGCGGCGAACTACCTGCGGGCGTCCGGCGCGCCGCAGGACCTGCACCAGGCGATCCTGGCCTACAACCACGCCGAGTGGTACTACCAGGACATCGTGTCCTGGGCGCGCACCTTCGCCCCAGGCCCGACCACCATCCCCACCGCGACGACCGGCGGCGGCAGCCGCGCGGCGAGCTATCCGCTCGCCATACGCGGCGCGATCATCGCAACTCCCGCCGATCACCGGGCACGGCCGCTGGGAAACTGGCAGTCCGACAACGGCGTCGACATCGGCGTGCCGGCCGGCACCGACGTGCTCGCCGTCGAGAACGCCACCGTCGAGCAGACGGGCGGATCGCCGCCGCGTCACGGCAGCGGCGTGATCGGCGGCTACAGCGTCACGCTGCGCACCGCCGACAACGCCTTCTTCTACACGCACATGACGCGGGTGCTGGTGCGGCCCGGCCAGCACCTCAAGGCCGGCGAGGTGCTCGGCACGTCCGGCTCCGCCAACCGGGTCGACCACCTGCACCTCGCCGTCGAGCAGGGCGACCCGATGGCGCTGTGGGGCGACGGCGGCGCCGCGCCAGCGGGATGCACCGCCGGCCCGATCGGCGTGCCCGGCAACCTGCATATCGCGCCCGGGGCCAACGCGCCCGGCGAGCCGATCGCGCCGGAGACACTGGCGTTCGTGGCTCGGGTCGCCGGGATCTACGGCGAGCCGCTGATCGTCACCACCGGCACGAACCACAGCTACTACACGGTCGACGGCAGCGTCTCAGACCACTCGACCGGCCATGCAGTGGACATCGGCATGGCGGCCAACGGCGGCACCGACGACGGCTCGGTCGGCGACGCGATCGCCACCGCCGCGCTGATCGCCGCCGGCGACCCGCGTGCCCAGGCCGCCCGGGAAGCCGGTGCCGGCGGCCTGTTCAACCGCGAGCACAACGGCCTGCGCATCCAGGTCATCTGGAAGACCTACGAGGGCGGCAACCACCACAACCACGTGCACATCGGAGCGCGACCGGCATGACCACCAGCTCGCCGCCGCGCTGCACTCGGGTGCCCGCAGGCCGTGCGTCACGACGGCGCCGACCTCACCCAGGCACAGGCGCGACGGTGTCTCAAGCGGGCACACGACGCATGGCTACGCGAGCTGGGCCGCAACGGCGACGACCCGGGCCGGGTCGGCCAGGCGCCATGACCGCTCGGTGCGCGGTGCGGCTAGACGGAGACAGCCGCGCAGGCGCCGAGCTTGTCGCGCGCACGGCGCAAGGCGAGCGCGAACGCCTTCGCCGTCCCGCCGAGCTCGTCGGCAAGCTGCTGCTGGGAGCGGCCGTTGAGCATCCCCAGCAGCGCCACACGCTCCTTGGTCGTCAGCGTCGGCATCCCCGCCAGCATGGCGGCGATCTGCTCGCGCGCAAGCACGGTAGCGTCCGGGCCCGGAGCCGGCCCCGGCAGCTCGTCGTACGACCCGCACCCGTCGCGGTGACGGGTGCGCCGGTCGATCGGCATCGGCGCATCCAGCGAGCGCGCATCGTTGAGGACCCGGTGCTTGTGGCGGCCGGCGTTATTGAGCACCATGATCACGCGGTTGCGGATGCAGCGGGCGGCGTACGCCGCGAATGGGGCTCGCCCGGGACGCCACTCGAGCGTGGCGCGGAGCAGGCCGATGCGCGCCTCCTGGGCGATGTCCTCACGGTCCACGCGCGCGGGCAGGCGCATCCGCCGCAGCGTCCCCTGCACCAGCGGCTCATAGCGGCGCAGCAGCTCGTCCTGCGCGCGCTGATCGTCGCGCTGCGCTGCCGCGAGCAGCGCGCGCTCGGTACGCGGGGCGATCGAGCCCCAGACGAGGGAGGTGGTCATGCGCGCCGACGATGAGCACGCCGATAGGGAGATTTTCCGAGGTCCCCACCGCGCCGCCGAGGCGGACACGGTGTGGCGAGCCCAGCGCGAGCTGGGGCTCGCC
>JBOGYU010000056.1:0-15294 GCA_050696935.1 Solirubrobacteraceae bacterium
GCGCCGGAGGGCGAGCCGTCCGCCGCCGAGCTGTGCGCCGGCCTGGCCTACGAGGAGGCCGGCCTCGGGCCCGGCGACGTCGACGTCGCCGAGGTCCACGACGCGATGGCGCCGGGGGAGCTCCTCTACTACGAGCAGCTCGGCCTGTGCGAGCCCGGCGGCGCCTCCGCGCTGCTCGCGAGTGGCGCGACCTTGATCGAGGGCCGCGTCCCGGTCAACCCGAGCGGCGGCCTCTCCTCCCGCGGACACCCGGTGGGGGCCACCGGGCTCGCGCAGACCGCCGAGCTCGTCTGGCAACTGCGCGGCGACGCCGGCGACCGCCAGGCGGACCGGCCGGTCATCGCGCTCGCGCAGAACAGCGGCGGCTGGCTCGAGGGCGAGCCGGCGGCCTGCAACGTGCACATCTTCGAGCGGGTCGAGCCGTGGAGCTGACGCGCGCGCTCAACCTGCCGGGGACCGCCCAACGGTCGCGGCTCGACCGCGACGAGGGGAGGCTCGTCGGTTCGCGCTGCACGAGCTGCGGCGCCACCTCGTGGCCGGCGCGCGCGATCTGCCATCGCTGTGGGGAGCCGGCGATGGAGACCCACCGCTTCGAGCCGCGGGGGACCCTCATCACCCACACCGAGGTGTGGACGCCGCGGCCCGGGCTCTCCGTGCCCTACCGGCTCGGCCAGGTCTGGCTCGACGACGGGCCGGCGATTTTCTGCCACGTCCGCGAGCTCGCGCCCGGGCGGCCGGTCCCGCTGCCCGTCCGCCTCGTCCTCTCCGCCGACGAGGTGGCGGTGCCCCCGTTCTGGTTCGAGCCCGAGGAGGGTGGCCGATGACCGCGCACGCCCTCGCCGCCGAGCCGGCCGAGCGCACGGAGCTGCGCGGGGTCGCCCGCGACTTCGCGCGCCGGGAGATCGAGCCGCACGTCGCCGAGTACGACCGCGCCGAGCGCTTCCCGGTCGAGATCGTGCGCCGGACTGCGCAGCTCGGCTGGGTCGGCGCCGTGCTGCCCTCGCGGTACGGCGGCAGCGACCTCGACTGGGTCTCCTTCTCGATGCTGATCGAGGAGATCTCGCGCGCGTGCCACGTTGTCGGCCTCGCGCTCTCACTGCCGAGCGGCCTCGCGGGCGCCGGGATCCTGCAGTACGGCAGCGAGGAGCAGAAGGAGCGCTACGTCGTGCCGCTCGTCCGCGGCGAGGCGCTCGCCGGCGCCGGCGTGACCGAGCCGGGCAGCGGGACCGACGTGGCCAGCATGGCCACCACCTGCCGCCGCGACGGCGACTCCTACGTGATCCAGGGCGCCAAGGCCTGGATCAGCATGCTCGACGTCGCCGACTGGTTCCTCACGTTCGCGACGCTGGACCGCGGCCGCGGCCGCGAGGGCGTTTGCGCGTTCGTCGTCCCGCGCGAAGCTCCGGGCCTCACCCTGCGGCCGTACAAGAACAAGCTCGGCTTCCGTCCGCTCGCGACCGGGGATCTGATCCTCGACGAGGTCCGCGTGCCGGCGGAGAACCGCGTCGGCGAGGAGGGCGAGGGCTACGGCGTCGCGATGGCCGCGGTCGAGACCGGACGGCTGTCGGTCGCCGCGCGGGCGCTCGGCCTCGCCCAGAGCTGCCTCGACGACTCGGTGGCCTACGCGCGCGAGCGGGTCGTCTTCGGTCAGCCCATCGGCCGCTTCCAGCTGGTCCAGTCGAAGATCACCGACATGGTGGTTGGCATTGAGTCGGCGCGCCACTTCCTGCACCGGCTGGCGGCGATGAAGGACGCCGGCGTCGCGCGGCCCAGGCGCGAGGCGAGCGTGGCGAAGATGCAGGCGTCGGACGTGGCCATGGAGGCCGCCACCGCGGCCGTCCAGATCCACGGGGCGTACGGGATCTCCGACGAGTACCGCGTCGGCCGCCTGTTCCGCGACGCGAAGGTCTTCCAGATCGTGGAGGGCAACAACGAGCTGCATCGCGCGATGGTCGCGGAGTACGCGCTCGGCTACCGAGGAGGCGATCGATGAGCGAGCAGGAGTCGTTGCTCTCGGTGAGCGGCGTGGGCAAGCGGTTCGGCGGCATCCACGCCGTGTCCGACGTGAGCTTCACGGTGCGCGAGGGCGAGACCGTGGGCGTGATCGGGCCCAACGGCGCGGGCAAGAGCACGCTGCTGGAGCTCCTCGCCGGGGCGCAGCGCTCGGACGGCGGCTCAATCCGCTTCCGCGGGCGCGAGATCGTCGACTGCCCCGCCCACGTCGTCAGCCGGCTGGGGATCGCGCGCACCTTCCAGAAGCTGCGCCCGTTCCTCGGCATGACCGCGCTCGAGAACGTGATGGTCGGCGCGCTGGTGCGCGACCGCGACCGCGGCCGCGCACGCGAGCACGCCGAGGAGTGCATCGAGTTCGTGGGCCTGGGCGCCAAGCGCGACGCGATCGCCGACACCCTCAGCACCGGCCAGCGCAAGCGGCTGGAGTTCGCCCGCGCGATCGCCTGCCGGCCCACCGTCTACCTGCTCGACGAGGTGATGGCCGGCATCGACCATCGCAGCCTCGGCGACCTGGTGTCGCTGGTCGCCAGGCTCCGCGACGACGGGGCCACGATCGTGATGATCGAGCACAACCTGCCCGTCCTCGGAGAGCTATGCGACCGCCTAGTCGCGATGCACCTGGGGCGCAAGATCGCGGACGGCCGGCCTGCGGAAGTGCTCCGGCAGGCCGAGGTCGTCGAGTCCTACGTCGGGTCCTCGGGCGATGCTTGAGGTCCGCGACATCGACGTCTCCTACGGCTTCCTGCAGGTGCTGTGGGGCCTGAACGTCGACGTGCACGAGGGCGAGGTGGTCGCCATCCTGGGCGCCAACGGCGCCGGCAAGAGCACGCTGATGGCGGCGATGTCGGGCGTCGTGCGGCCGACGAGCGGGCACGTGACCTTCGACGGGGAGGACGTCACCTGCCTGCCCGTGCGCGAGCGGCTGAAGCGCGGCCTCGCCCACGTGCTCGAGCGCCAGCGCGTCTTCCCGCTGCTCACCGTCCACGAGAACCTACGCGTCGGCGCCTACCTGCCGCGGTCGCGCCGGGCCCTGAACGAGGCGCTGGAGTACGTCTACTCGCTGTTCCCGTTCCTCGAGGACCGCTCCGGCCAGCGCGCCGGATCCCTCAGCGGCGGCGAACAGCAGATGCTGGTGATCGCGCGTGGGCTCATGAGCCGCCCCCGGATGGTGCTGCTCGACGAGCCGTTCCTCGGCCTCTCGCCGCAGATGGTGGCGGAGATCACGGTCACGATCCGGCGGCTGCACGAGAGCGGCGTCACGATCGCCTTCATCGAGCAGGACGTCGGCAAGGCGCTCGCGATCGCCCAGCGGGCGTACGTGCTCGAGGCAGGCCGGCTCGCGCTCAGCGGGCCGAGCGAGGAGCTGCGGCGCACCGACGCGGTGACGAAGGTCTACATGGGACTGGCGGGGCGGACATGAGCGACCTGAGCGGCCGCTACTGCATCGCGGGGATCGGCGAGGCGCCGTCGGGCAAGCGCCCGGACCTCGACCACTGGGAGCTCAATTTGATCGCGGCCAAGCGCGCGATCGAGGATGCCGGGATCGACAAGTCGGAGATCGACTGCGTGATCTCGTCGGACTCGATGGTGGTCAACCGCCGGCGCCACCACGTCGTCCTGTGCGAGCAGCTCGGCATCCCGCTGGCCCGCTACACCGAGCTGTCGGCGATGGGCGGCTCGGCTCCAACCTCAAACCTGCGGCACGCGCTCGCTGCCCTGCACGCCGGCATGGCGACCGTCGCGCTCGTGGTCGGGGCCGACAACCTGCGGACCGGTCGCGGCCGGCAGGGCGCGATCTACGCCGGGCCCGCCGAGTACCACAACGCCGAGTTCGAGGTTCCCTACGGCCCGTACATGGCCACGCTGTACGCGCTGTTCGCGCAGCGCTGGATGCACGAGTACGGCTGGACCAGCGAGCAGCTCGCCGCCGTGCCGGTGGCGGCGCGCAGGCACGCGGCGCTGCATCCGGGCGCCTACGTCCGCGAGCCGCGGATCACGCGCGAGGACGTGCTCGAGTCGCGTCCCGTCTGCAGCCCGTTCCGCCTGCTCGACTGCTCGCTGTTCACCGACGGCGGCGCTGCGTACGTCGTCATGACCGCCGAGCGGGCCGAGGTCGGTCCCAAGCCGCCGGTCTACGTGCTCGGCGTGGGCGGGGCGTACTCGTACTACTACTTCGAGAAGTGGCCCGACCTCATCGAGACCCCGCGCGAGATCATGGCGTCCGCCGCCCGCGAGTCGTTCGCGATGGCCGGCCTGTCGCCGGGGGACATGGACGTCGCGGGGATCGCCGACATGTTCAGCTTCACGGTCCCCGTGGCGCTCGAGAGCGCCGGATTCTGCGACCGCGGCGAGGGCGCCGACTTCGTCCAGGACGGGCGCATAGAGCTCGGCGGCGACCTGCCGGTCAACACACACGGTGGGAACCTGTCGTACGGCCTGCCGGGCATGGGCGCACAGTTCATCCATCTGACCGAGGTCTGCGCGCAGCTGCGCGGCGAGGCCGGCGAACGGCAGGTCGACGGGGCGCGCTTGGGCTACGTCCACAACTGGTCCGGGAACATGAGCCAGCACGGCTCGGCCGTGCTCGGGAGCCAGCGGCCATGAGCCACGACGGGCGGCGAAGCCAGAAGGAGCCAATTCCCTCCAAGCTCGGCGAGGGCCACTGGGCGGCGGCGCGCGAGGGCCGCCTCGCGCTCCAGCGCTGCAACGCCTGCTCGCGCCACTTCCACTATCCGTCCGCGATCTGCGAGCACTGCCTGTCGCGCGACATCGGCTGGGCGGACGTCTCGGGCCTCGGCACGGTCGAGAGCTTCAGCGTGGTGCACCGCGCCTTCTCGCCGGACTTCGCGGACGACGTGCCGTACGTGGTGGCCCTCGTCAAGCTCGACGAGGACGTGAACCTCCTCACCTGGGTGGTGGGGACCGCGCCCGAGGACGTGCGGATCGGGATGCGGGTGGAGGCGACCTTCGAGCGGGTGAGCGACGAGATCTGGCTGCACCGCTTCCGCAGCGCGGCGTGACAGAAGGAAGGTGACGACAATGTCGACTGCCGAACGATCCGACCGCCTCGAGCGCCTGCGCCGCTCGCGCGACCGCTGGCTCGAGGAGCACCGCGACGAGCTCGCGCAGGGCTGGCGCCCGCACTTCGAGACCTCAAGCGGCATCGAGGTCAAGCCGGTGTACACCCCGCTCGACCTCGAGGAGCGGGGATGGGAGTACGAGCGCGAGCTGGGGTTCCCCGGCGAGGAGCCCTACACGCGCGGGTTCGAGCCGGGCGGCTACCGCCGGCGGCTGTGGAACCTGGAGATGTACGCCGGCTTCGGCTCGGCCGAGGACGCGAACCGGCGCTACCGCTACCTGATCGAGCACGGCAGCACCGCCGGGGTGTCGATCGCGCTCGACCTCCCGACCCAGATCGGCCTCGACTCTGACCACGAGATGGCGCAGGACGAGGTGGGGCAGATCGGCGTCGCGCTGTGCTCGCTCGACGACGTCGAGCGCCTGTTCGACGGCATCCCGCTCGAGAAGGTCGGCCACGTGTTCACGACGGCGAACTGCATCGGGCCGATGGGGGCCGCGTGGTTCCTGGCGCTCGCGCGCAAGCAGGGCATCTCGCCGGCGGCCTTCCAGGTCCAGATCCAGAACGACCCGATCAAGGAGTACATCGCCCGCGGCACCCAGTTCCTGCCGATTGAGGCGTCCGTGCGCCTCGCCACGGACATGCTCCAGCACGTGGTCGAGGCGGCGCCCAACTGGCTGCCGATCAGCGTCTCCGGCTCACACATGAAGCAGGCGGGAGGCTCGTGCGTCCAGGAGGCCGCGTTCACGATCTGCAACGGCATCGCGTACGTCGAGTCCTGTATGGAGAAGGGCATGCGGATCGACGACTTCGGCGCCGGCATCGAGCTGCACTTCTGCACGGAGATGGACTTCTTCGAGGAGGTCGCGAAGTACCGCGCCGTCCGCTCGGTGTGGACGCGGCTCGTCCGCGAGCGGTTCGGCGGCACCACGGCGCGGGCGCAGCACTTCCGGCTGCACGCCGCCACCTCGGGGCGTCCGCTGACAGCTCAGCAGCCGCTCAACAACATCTCGCGGATCACGCTCCAGATCCTCGCCCAGATCCTCGGCGGCTGCGAGCAGACGCGCACGGCGTCGTTCGACGAGGCGCTCGGGATCCCGACCGAGGAGGCCGCGCGCACCTCGATCCGCGCGAACCAGATCATCGCCTACGAGACGGGCATCCCGTACACGGCCGACCCGCTCGGCGGCGGCTATTTCGTCGAGTCGCTCACTAGCGAGTTCGAACTGCGCATCTGGGCGGAGATCGCCAAGGTCGACCAGATGGGCGGCGCCGTCGAGGCCACCAAGCAGGGCTACTTCCAGCAGGAGCTCGCGGAGGGCGCCTACCGCCACCAGCTCGCGCTCGAGTCGGGCGAGGAGACGATCGTCGGCGTCAACCGCTTCCAGATCGAGGAGGAGGACCGGCGGCCGGTGTTCGAGCTCGACGAGACCGCGACCGAGCGGCAGGTGGCCCGGCTGCGCACGCTCCGCCGACAGCGCGACGGCGAGCGCGTCGCGCACGCGCTTGAGCGGCTGCGGACCGTCTGCCGCAGCGACGAGAACGTAATGCCGGCGGTGATCGAGTGCGTGGAGGCCTACGCCACCACGGGCGAGATCTGCGACGTGTGGCGCGAGGCGTTCGGCGAGTACTCGCCCGAGCCGCTGAGACTCGGGCACGGGACGTGACGGGGGC
Organism: Solirubrobacteraceae bacterium; assembly: GCA_050696935.1. Taxonomy (GTDB): domain Bacteria; phylum Actinomycetota; class Thermoleophilia; order Solirubrobacterales; family Solirubrobacteraceae; genus DASSUW01. The sequence continues at coordinate 6,767 of JBOGYU010000056.1, forward strand.
GACCGGCACCGCCCGCCTGCGCGTCGTCGTCGCGAAGGTCGGGCTGGACGGCCACGACCGCGGCGTCAAGGTGATCGCCCGCGGCTTTCGCGACGCCGGCATGGAGGTCGTCTACACGGGCCTTCGCCGCAGCCCGGAGGAGCTCGCCCAGATCGTGCTCCAGGAGGACGCGGATGCGCTCGGCCTGAGCATCCTCTCGGGGGCCGTCGTGCCGCTCAGCCGGCGCGTGGTGCAGGCACTGCGGGCCGCGGAGCTCGACGACGTGCTGGTCATCGTGGGGGGGATCGTCACGCCCCGCGACGCCGAGCAGCTGCGGGCGCTCGGGATCGACGGCGCGTTCGGCCCCGGCACCTCGCTGCGCGAGATCGTCGACTTCACCTACGAGCGCGCGCGGGTGAGGCGGGCGTGAGCGACGTCCGGATCGGGACGCGGCCGGCCGTCTGGACCGCCTCCGGCGCCGACGCCTTCGACGTGCAGATCGGCCTCACCAAGCAGGCCGAGGAGCTGGGCCTAGAGGCGGTGTTCTTCGGCGACCGCATGCTCGCCTCGGTGGGCGACGAGTCGGGCCGCGGCGTGTACGAGTCCACCCACACCGAGCTGTTCGTGACGCTCAGCGCGCTCTCGGCCCGCACCAGCCGCATCCGTCTCGGCTCGCTTGTGATGGTGGTGCCGTTCCGCCACCCGGTGCAGCTCGCGAAGCTCGTCGCGTCGCTGGACCTGCTGAGCCGGGGGCGGCTGATCCTCGGGGTGGGCGCGGGCTGGAACCCGTCCGAGTTCGAGGCGATGGGCATCCCGCGCGAGGAGGCCGCCGCCCGCATGGTCGAGGGCATCGAATGCATGCGGGCGCTGTGGAGCGGCGAGCGGGTCGACTACGACGGCGAGCACGTGCGCTTCCGCGACGTGGCGATCGAGCCGCGCCCGCACCGGGCGGGCGGGCCACCGGTGTGGCTCGGCTCGTTCTCGCCGATCGGGCGGCGGATATGGGAGCGCAACGAGATCTCGCCCGGCGTCGAGCGGGTGCTTGCGCGCGTCGGCGCGCATGCCGACGGCTGGGCGCCGCTCCTGTACTCCACGCGCGTCCGCCGCTGCATCGACCCGGAGCTGCTCGGGCGCGCCTGGGAGCTCGTCCAGTTGCACGCCGCGAGCGCTGGCCGCCCGCCGGTCGAGTTCGTGTTCTCGCACTGGTACTACGCGATCGAGAATGCGGAGGACGAGGCCGCCGCGCGGCGCGACCTGGGCTTCTTCTTCCCCGGCACGTTCGAGGAGGCCAGGGAGACCTACTTGATCGGCTCTCCGGAGGAGATCGCCGAGAAGGTGCGCGGCCTGAGCTCGCGCCTCGACCGCGTCGACTGGGTGGTCCTGACGATGCTCGGGCCGAGCGAACGCCAGCTGGAGCTCCTGCACTCGCGCGTGGTGCCGCTGCTGCGCACCGCCGTCTGAGCGCGGGTCGCCGACCGACGCCATGCGCACCGGGATGACCGTTGATGTTGCACGGAACCGGGGTCCATGCTACGGTACCCAGAGTTCACTATGTGGTACGTGGTACCACATCACGAGAAGTAGGAAGGGGTGCGTGGGATGCGAGGCCTGATCAGCGCGAGGCGGCCGAGCCGTCTTTTCGTCGCGGCGATCGTGGCGTGCGCCGTCGTCCTCGCCGCCGGATGCGGCGGTGAGGGAGGGGCGGCTAGGGGCGAGCAGGAGGAGGGCGGCCCGTTCCGGGTCGGCGTGGTCTTGCCGTTTACCGGGACGCTCTCGTTCTACGGGCAGGAGTACCGCCGCGGCTTCGACTTGGCGGCGCGCAAGATCAACGCCGACGGCGGGATCGACGGCCGGCAGCTGAAGCTCGTCTACTCGAACGGGCCGACGCAGAGCGCCTCCACGGACGCCGTGCGCGGCTTCAACGCGAAGGGCATCAAGGTCTACACCGGCACGGGGTCCAGCACGTTCGACCTGGCGGACAGCACACTCGGCGAGCGGCTCGGGATGGTCACGTGGGCGGTGCTGAGCCTCGACACGCAGCTCACCTCCCGGGGCTACAAGTACACGATCCAGGCCGGCCCGCACACGCAGACGTTCATCAAGCCGTCGCTCGAGATCCTCAAGACGATGCCGGAGCGGGTCGGGGTCAACCCGAGCGAGCTCAAGGTCGCGCTCATCTCCTCGAACGACGCCTACGGGCAGTCCAACGCCGCGGCGCAGAAGAAGGCCATTAAGGCCATGGGCGCCGACCTGGTCCTCGAGCAGACCTACGACAAGGTGGCCACCGACCTCACGCCGGTCGTCGAGCGCATCCGCGCCGCGGGCCCCCACGTTGTGCTCCAGACCGGCTACACCGACGACGTCGTCCTCATGTGGCGCGACGCCAAGTCGCTCGGCTACGCGCCGCCGTACTTCATTGGTTCCGGCGGCACCGTGGCGACCAACTTCGAGGAGGCGCTGAGCGGGTTCTCGAACGACTTCATCGGCTACAGCTACTCGATGGCGACCCCCGAGATCGAGGGCTCGATGGAGTTCCTCGAGGCCTACCGCGAGCAGTACGGCGAGGAGCCCCCCTCCGGGCACTCGCTAGGCGCCTACGCCGGGATCTTCAAGCTGGCCGACGCGCTGGCCGCGGCGGGGACGGACGACCCCGACGCCCTGGTCGAGGCCGCCAAGGGGCTCGACCAGCCGGTCGGCTCCTATCCGGACGGGTGCGGGCTCAAGCTCACCAACACCGGCCGCAACACGCGCTGCGGGGCGGCGGGCTTCCAGTGGCAGGAGGGTGAGCTGGTGACGGTCTACCCGGAGCAGTTCGCCGAGGAGGAGATCATCGGCCCGATCCCCGCCAGCCGGTAGGGCCGGACGTCCGGGGTCATCGAGCAACGCGCGCGGGAAGGAAGCGGATGGCCCCGGACAGCTCCCCCATCGTCTCGCTGCTCGTCACCGGGCTCTCGACCGGCGCGGTCTACGGGCTGATGGCGATCGGTCTCACGCTGATCTTCGGCGTGATGCGCGTGATCAACTTCGCGCACGGCACCGTGATCGTGTTCGCCATGTACGTCGTGATCGCGCTCTACGAGCGGGGGATCGACCCGTATCTCTCCATCCTGATCGTGGCGCCCGCGTTCTTCGCGTTCGGCGTGGTCCTCTACAAGGTCGCGCTGGCCCCGCTGGTCAACCGCGGGTCCTCCCACACGAGCCAGGCGGTGGCGACGCTCGGCGTCGCTCTCATCATGGTGAACCTGATCCTGGTGTGGGAGGGCGCCCAGTCGCAGGTGATCAGGACGGCGTACTCGACCAGCACGATCGGCGCCGGCGACGTGCTGGTCAGCGTTCCGCGGCTGATCGGCTTCGTCGCCTCGCTGCTGATCGCGTTCGGCTGCTACGTGCTGCTGCGCCGCACCTGGGTCGGCCTGGGCATCCGCGCGACGGCGCAAGACCAGCAGGCGGCCGAGCTGAGCGGCGTCTCCACCCGGCGCGCGAACCTGATCGTGTTCGGGCTCGGGACCGCCCTGGCCGGGATCGCGGCGGCGCTCACCATGCCCTTCTTCGCGGTCTCTCCGAACATCGACATCACGCTCGCGCTGACGGCGTACGTGGTGGTGGTGCTCGGCGGGCTGGGAAGCATCGGCGGTGCGGTCGTCGGCGGGCTGCTGATCGGCGTGATCGAATCGTTCACGGCCTTCTACGCGGACCCGCAGCTCAAGGAGGTCGCGTACCTCCTGGTATTCGTGGGCGTGCTAATCGTGCGTCCCTCCGGGCTGCTGGGCACCCGCGGGTACGAGGCGCTGCGGGATGAGTGACGCGCGCGAGCCGGGCGGGCGGCGCCGCCTGCCCCGATGGTGGCCCGCCGCGGCGCTGATCGGGATCCTGATCTTCCTGTCCTTCTACGCCACGGACCGGGGCGTCCTGCTGAGCGTGCTGATCGTCGCCTGCATCTGGGCGATCGCGGGCCTCGGCTGGAACGTGCTCGCCGGCTTCACCGGCCAGCTGTCCTTCGGGCACGCGGCGTTCTTCGGCACCGGCGCGTACACGATGGCGCTGCTCACCACCAAGGCGGGCGTGTCGCCGTGGATCGGGCTGGTCGCCGGCGGCGTGGCGGGCTCGCTGCTGGCGGTGCTCGTGGGGGTGCCGACCTTCCGCCTGCGCGGCCCGTACTTCGCGCTGGCCACGCTCGCTCTCGCGGAGGCGCTCCGGCGCCTGGTCGCCTGGCGGGTCGACTTCACGGGCGGCAACGACGGGATCATCCTGCCGATCGACACGGGTCTGGAGGCGATGTTCTTCGAGCAGAACCGGCCCTTCGCCTGGCTGGCGATCGCCTTCTTCGTGCTGGCGTGGGGGGTGACGGCGTGGGTGCGAAATTCGCGCCTGGGCTACTTTATGCGCGCCGTGCGCGACGACCAGGACGCGGCCGCCGCGGCCGGCCTGAACCCGCTCTCGATCAAGCTGCGCGCGACCGTCGTGAGCGCCTTCATCACCGCCGTGGCCGGCGGGCTGCTGGCGCGCTACCTGTCCGGCGTGGCGCCCGACGACTACCTCGGGGTCTACGTCTCCGTGCAGCTGCTGATCTTCACGTTCGTCGGTGGCATCGGCACGCTGTCGGGCCCGGTGGTGGGCGCCTTCCTCGTCGTCCCGCTGCAGCACTACCTGCAGATCACGAGCGGCTCGCAGGTGAGCGCCCAGCTTGCCGAGGTGTTCTTCGGCGCCGTGCTGGTGGCCATCATCCTGTTCTATCCGAAGGGCATCGTCCCGGGCGTGGCCAGGCTGTGGCAGAAGCTCACCGGTGGATCGGATGAGCGGAAGCCGGACGAGGCGCGCCCGGCTGCCCAACCCAGGGAGGAGGATGAATGGCGAGTGCCCGTGCGCTGAGCAACGAGACGGCGATCGTGGCCGTCGGGACGAAGGTCGTCGAGCGCGACGACCCGCTGATCACATCGCTGCAGATCCAGCTCTACGCGTGCCAGGACGCGATGCGCACGGCGGGCATCGACCGTACGCAGATCGGCGCGCTGTTCACCGGGCGGCCGCCGATGGGCTACACCGCGCTGCAGTGGAACATGCGGCTGATCAACGAGCTGAAGATCGTGCCGCGCTTCTCCAGCGAGGTCACCATCCACGGCGCCGGCGTGCTCGGCACGCTGCACTACGCCGCGCTGGCGGTGCAGACCGGCACCGTCGACTACGCGATCTGCTGCAGCGGCTGCACCGGCCAGCGCTGGACCGACCTGAAGGTGATCAGCAACTCGCTCGACTCCGACCTCCAGTTCGAGGCGCCGTACGGGACGTTCACGCCCGTGCTGAACGCGCTGTGGGCGCAGCGGTACATGCACGAATTCGAGGTGACGCCGGAGGACATGGCGCTCGTGGCGGTAGAGAACCGCCGCTGGGCGCTCGAGCACCCGCATGCCGCGATGCGCGACAAGGGGCCGCTGACCGTCGATGACGTCGTCAACTCACGGCCGATCGCGCTCCCGCTGCGGCTGCTCGACTGCAGCGCGTGGTACCGCGGCGGCTTCGGCACGGCGCTCGTGGTCACGCGGTCCGAGCTGGTGCGGCCGGAGGACCGCCCCGTGTACCTGTCGGGCATCGGCCAGTGCGTCACGCACGAGTGGGTCACCGAACGCCTGGAGCTGACCGGCATCGAGCCGTCCGTCGAGCCCAACCTGCTGACCACGGGCGCCAAGGTGGCCGCCGACGCGGCATACGAGGGCGCCGGCTGGGGCCCGGCGGACGTCGACCTCGTCGAGACCTCGTCGCCCTTCACCTACGCCAACATGATGATGCTCGAGGACTTCGGATTCTGCGAGAAGGGGGAGGGAGCGCAGTTCGTGCGGGACGGAGGGATCGACTTCGAGGACGGCCTTCCGTTCAACACCAACGGCGGCTATCTGAGCTTCGGCCAGGCGGCGAACGGCATGCACACCGCGGTGGAGGCGATCCAGCAGCTGCGCGGCGAGGCGGAGGGCAAGCCGGTCGCCAGCGCCGAGCGCGCGCTGGTGCACTTCCACGGCGGCGCGCAGTCGGCGCACACGGTCGCGCTCTTGTGCAACGAGGAGGGACTCCTGTGAGCACGTTCGTGCGCGGCGGCATGGACTGGGAGCACGGCACGGCGATGATGGTCGGGCCGTGGCAGCTCGGCCACGCCGACCCGTCCCCCGAGACGCTGGAGTACTGGCGCGGCGTGGAGCGCGACGAGCTGCTCATCAAGCGCTGCACCGGCTGTGGCAGGCACCACCACCCGCGCCGCATCCTCTGCTACGACTGCGGCTCCGACCGGCTGAAGTGGATCAGGAGCGAGGGCCCGGCCGAGGTCTACACGTTCAGCGTGGTGCACCGCGGGCCGACGGACGCGCTGCAGGCCGAGACTCCCTACACCGTCGGCATCGTGCGCCTCCCGGAGGGCGTGTTCTTCTTCGCCCGGCTGTCGCCCGGCGACGGCACCGGCATCAGCGTCGGCGCGCAGGCGGAGCTCGGCTTCGAGGAGATCGGCGCCCACGGCAAGCTGCCGGTCTTCCGGGTCGGCTCGTAGGCATGGCGCCCGCGGCGACGCGCACGGCCATGCGCCCGGCGATGAGCGCGCTGTTCGAGCCGGAGTCGGTGGCCGTGATCGGCGCGTCGCCGGACATGCAGAAGCCCGGTGGGCGCTGCCTCGCGTTCCTCAAGCAGTTCGGCTACGCCGGCCCGGTCTACCCGGTCAACCCCCGCTACGAGCAGATCGGCGGCGACGCCTGCTACCCGGCGCTCGCGGCGGTCCCCGGGGCGATCGACCTGGTGGTCCTCGCCGTGCCCGCGCCGGCCGTCCCTGGCTACGTGCGCGAGGCCGCGGAGCTGGGGGTGCGCGGGGCGATCGTGTGCTCCAGCGGCTTCTCGGAGACCGGCGCGGAGGGGGCGGCGCTGGAAGCCGAGGTCGGGGCCGCCGCGCGGGCGGCCGGGATGGCCCTGGTGGGGCCGAACTCCCTTGGCGTGCTCGACCTGAGCTCGAACCTCGCGGCCACCTTCAGCACCGCGCTCCACCACGACGTCGAGCTGCGACCCGGGCCGATCGCGTTCGTCAGCCAGAGCGGGGCGATGGGCGCGGCGATCCTGTCGCTCGCGCAGTCCGAGCAGATCCCGACCGGCCGGTTCGTGAGCACCGGCAACGAGACGGTGCTGAGCTTCCCGGACTACCTCGAGCACCTGTCGGCGCAGGACGACGTGTCGGTGATCCTCGGCTACATCGAGGGCATCGACGACGGCGAGCGGCTGGTCGCGTGCGCGCGCCGCGCGCGCGAGCGCGGCACGGTCGTCGCGGTGCTCAAGAGCGGTACCAGCGAGGCCGGCCGCGAGGCGGCGCTCTCGCACACCGGGTCGATGACCGGCAGCGCCGAGGCGTACGAGGCCGCGTTCCGGCGCGCGGGGATCCTCTCGGCCGCGTCGCCGCGCGAGCTGCTCGACACCGCGGTCGCGGTGGCCGCCGAGCCGCGCCCGCGCGGCGACCGCGTGGGCATCGTCAGCATGTCGGGCGGCGCGGGCGTGATGATGGCCGATCGCTGCGACGCCGTCGGACTGCCGGTGCCGCCGCTGTCGGAGGCGACGCTGGCCCGGCTGCGGCAGCTGCTGCCCGCCTACTCCGGGATGCGCAACCCGGTCGACATGGGCGGGGTCTACAGCGATCCTGCCGCGGTCGAGGCGTGCGCGCGGATCGTCGCGGAGGACCCCGGCGTCGACATCCTGCTGGTTTTCATGGGCCTCTCCCCACTGCTCGCCGGCGACATCGAGGCGCGGCTCGCGCACGTCCGCGAGGCGGCGGGCAAGCCGCTGGCCGTCGCGTGGCTCGCCGGCCCGCCCAAGGGCGTCGCGCGGCTGCGGCAGCTCGGCGTGCCGGTCTACGAGGACCCGATCCGCGCGGTGAACGCGGCGGCGCAGATGTGGGCGGCCAGCCGGCCGATCGGCAGCTGGACCGACCGCGGCGCCCGGCGTCGCGGGTCGGTCGCCACGCAGGCACTGCTCGAGGCGCGCGCCACCGGAGGCACCGTGATGACCGAGCGCGCGGTCAAGCCGCTGCTGTCCCGCTACGGCATCCCGGTGGTCGCCGAGCGGCTGGCGCGCACGGCCGACGAGGCGGTCCGCATGGCCGCCGAGTTCGCCGGGCCGGTCGCCGTCAAGGGCGAGGCGGCCGGGCTCGTGCACAAGTCCGATCACGGTGCGATCCGGCTCGACGTTGACCCGCCGGAGGCGGGGCGCGCGTTCCTCGCGGTGACCGATGCGCTGCGGGAGGCGGGGATCGAGCTCGCGCGCATCGCGGGCGCCGTCGTCCAGCCCATGGCGCCGCCGGGCGTCGAGCTGCTCGTGGGGTCCAAGTACGACGACCAGTTCGGCCCGCTCGTGGTCGTCGGGCTCGGAGGCAGCGACAGCGAGGCGCTCGGCGACGTCGTGGTCGAGCTCGCGCCGGTGACCGTCGCGCAAGCCGGCGACATGCTCGACCGCCTGCGCGGCAACGCGCTGCTCGACGGCTTCCGCGGGCGTCCGGCGCGCGACCGCGCCGCCGCGGCCGAGGCGATCAGCCGGGT
>JBOGYU010000057.1:0-15235 GCA_050696935.1 Solirubrobacteraceae bacterium
GTCCGGTGGTGCGCGCCGCGCAGGCGCTTGCCGCGCAGCCGCAGCAGCGCGAGGACGTCGGACGTCGGCCGGAACGGGTCCGCGATCGCCGCTCCGGTCTCGGGCGCGAGCGCGGCGACCACGGAGCCGTCGGCCTCGGCGACGAGGAGCTCGCCGGCGGGGACGTGCGCCGAGTCGAGCTGCGCGAGGCGGTCGAGGGCCTCGCCGTCGGAGCCGCGGGCGGCACGGATGAGAACGGTTGGAGCGGTGCGGAGGGGCGACATTCGCATGGCCTTTCAACGGAGATGGGGAGGACCGTGTGAGATCAATTGTCGGCGCCCAACGCCATCAGTTCAAATGAACGTTTGCAACGAGTGCTATAAGTTTCCCTGATGCTCGACGTCCGCCGCATGCGCGTGCTCCGCGAGGTCGCCGTCCGCGGCTCGTTCTCCGCCGCCGCCGACGCGCTGTCCTTCACCCAGTCCGCCGTCTCCCAGCAGATCGCCGCCCTCGAGCGCGAGGCCGGCACCGTCCTCGTCCAGCGCAGCGCGCGGGGCGTGCGGCTCACCGAGGCGGGCGAGGCGCTCGTCCGCCACGCCGAGGGGATCATGGCCCGGCTGGCCGAGGCCGAGGCCGAGCTGGAGGCGATCGCCGGCCTGCGCGGCGGGCGGCTGCGGATGGCCGCCTTCGAGTCGGCCGGCGCCACGCTGATGCCGCTCGCGATCGCCGCCTTCCGGGCCCGCCACCCCGCGGTGGAGCTGTCGCTGAGCCTGAGCGAGCCCGAGGACTGCGTGCCCGGGCTCAAGAGCGGCGAGCTCGACCTCGGCATCGTCTTCGAGTCGGCGGTCCGCGGCGACGACGACGGCATCCACCGCGTCCACCTGCTCGAGGACCCGATGTACCTCGTGCTCCCCCGCGACCACCCGCTCGCGAACCGCCGGCGCCTCCGGCTGGCCGACCTGGCCGGCGAGGCCTGGATCGGCGGCCAGGCCGACTGCGAGTGCAACCGGCTGATCTCGCGGGCCTGCGCGATCGCCGGCTACGAGCCGAGGATCGCCTTCGAGACGGACGACTACACGGCGATGCAGGGGTTCGTGGCCGCGGGGGTCGGCGTCTCGCTGATCGCCGAGCTGGGCCTCACGAGCGTCCGCGAGGACGTCGTGGTGCGCGGCCTCGGGCGCGAGACCCCGGTGCGCCAGGTGTACGCCGCCACGCTGGCGGACGGCTACCGCTCGCCGGCCACCCAGGCGATGCTCGAGATCCTGAGCGAGGTGGCCGGCCGCTACGAGACGCGCCGCCCGCAGCTCGCGCTCGTCGGCTGATCTCGTCCGGCGGGCTCAAGCCCGCGTCCCGCGCGGCCGACAACCGCCCCACATGGACGGCACTCGCGTTTGTGAGGAGCGCGGGCGTCCCACCCTTCGATCCATGGCTTCGGAGGACGGCTGGGCGCTCATGGAGGTCGTGGTCTCGGCCGCGGTCGTGCTGCTCGTGGTGCTGGGCGCCCTGGCCGCGATGGACGCCGTGTCGGGGACGGCCGGGGCCAACAAGGCCCGCACCGTCGCGGCCACGCTGGCCGAGGAGGACCAGGAGCGCCTGCGCGGCATGGCCACGGCCGACGTCGACGCGCTCGCGCTCGATCCGCGCGTCGTCAACGTCGCGGGCGTCGACTACACCATCGCCTCCCGCGCGGAGTGGGTGCGCGACGCGACCGGCGAGACCGTGAGCTGCGCGAGCGCGGAGGGCCAGTCGAGCTACCTGCGGATCAGGTCCACGGTCACCTCGCCCGCCACCGGCGCTGCGGTGAAGCCGATCGTGCTCAGCAGCCTCGTCGCGCCGCGGGCCGGGGCGTCCAGCCAGGGCACGCTCTCGGTGAAGGTCTCCAATGCTGCCGGCGAGCCGGTGATGAACCTGCCCGTGCGCGCGACCGGGCCGATGGCGCGGACCGAGCACACGAACGAGGCGGGCTGCGCCGTCTTCGGCCTGCTCGACCCGGGCAGCTACGAGGTCGGGCTCGACTTCGGGGGCTGGGTCGACAAGGTCGGCGACCCGGTGCCGACCCAGACGGCGGCGGTCACCATCGGCAACCTGAGCACGCTCGAGTTCGCGTACGACAAGGCGGCGAGCCTGAACGTGGACGTCAGGACGCGGCGGCTCGACGGGGTCGTCCAGCCCGACCCGTCCACGAGCATCCTGGCGGCGAACACGGGCATCCCGCCGTCGGGCTTCCGGCTCTTCGCCCCGGCTGAGGCGGCCTCGAGCATCCAGCTCACGAACCTCTTCCCGTTCCCGGACGGCTACAAGGTCTACAGCGGCACGTGCCCGGGCGCGGACCCGTCCTCGTATGACCCGGAGTACTTCGCCGACCACGCCGGCATCGTCCCGGTCGCGCCGGGCCTCTCCTCCGGCACGATCGTCGTGCTGGAGCCGGCGGTCAACCTGCGCGTCACACGCGGGGGCAACCAGGCCACGGCCCCCGCGTGGTCGAACTCGAGCGGCCGGGCGCGGGTGACGTTCTACCCGACCTCGCCGGGCTGCGAGGACTCGCCGAATCTGGTGTTCACGGCGCTCGACGACGGCGCGCTCCCGGAGCCCGGGCTGCCGTTCGGCGAGTACACCGTCTGCGCCGAGGATCGGCGGTTCGACGCCCGCCGCCGGCGGATCGTCGAGGGCGTGCAGAACTACAGCCCGGACGGCACGCCGGTCATCGACATGTGGCTGGACACGTCTGACGGCGGCGAGGAAGGCCCGTGCCCGTGATGCGCGCCCGGGACGGCTTCACCCTCCCCGAGGTCCTGATCGCCTCGCTCGTCGGCTTCATCGTGCTCGCCGCCACGATGGGCCTGCTCGAGAGCACGTTGCGGCTGTCGTCCGGCGTGATGGCGAAGACCGACGCGATGCAGCGCGGGCGACTGGCCATGGACCGGATCACGCAACAGCTGCGCTCGCAGGTGTGCCGCGACTTCAGCACGCCCGCGATCGTCGAGGGGCGCGCCGACTCGGTCACCTTCTACGCCGACTTCGACGCCGAGCTGGGCGTCCCCGACCGGCGCGTGCTGTCGATGCACCCCGTGACTGGGAACATCACCGAGACCGTCTACGCGGAGGACGGCACGGAGGGCCGGGCGAACCTCGTGCTCGAGAACGCCGCCGTCCAGCCCGGGAGGCCGTTCCTGCGCTACTACGCCTACGCCGCGAGCGGCACCCCGCGGGAGGCGAGCCAGGTGCTGCCCGTCCCGCTGTCGGCGGCGAACCGTGCGCGGGTGGCCCGCGTCGCAGTCGCCTTCGTCTCGCGGCCGACGGGCGCGCGCGACAGCCGCGACGGCGTGCACCTCAACGACCAGGTGATGGTCCGCCACGCCGACCCGAACCTCTCCGTCCCCGACCCGACATGCGAATGAACCTCACCGCCGAGCACGGATACTCGATGGTCGCCGTCATGCTCGTCATGCTCGTGACGAGCATCCTCGCCGGCGCGGCGTTCTCCGCGGTCGGGGGCGACATCCCGTTCGCGCGGGCGGCGCAGGACCGCAAGCAGTCCTATGCGGCCGCCGAGGCGGGGATCGAGTACTACCTCTACCAGCTGGCCCGCGACAACGACTACTGGGCGAGCTGCGCCGACGTCCCCGGGCCCGCCGAGGGCCAGCCCAGCCCGGTCAACCCCGCCGGCGTGGACGAGTCGCTCCGGACGTGGCGGAACGTCACCGGCACCGACGCCCGCTACTCGATCGAGCTGCTGCCCGCCAACGACGAGGCGCAGTGCGACTCCGCGCGGCCGGCGGAGACGATGCTCGACGCCTCGTCGGGCACCTTCCGCGTGCGCTCCACCGGCGTCTCGCGCGGGATCCGGCGCTCGGTCGTCACCGCCTTCCGCCGCACGAGCTTCCTCGACTACCTGTACTTCACGGACTTCGAGACGCTCGACCCGGCCGCGTACAGCGGCCAGTCGAACCGCATCTGGGCGCAGGAGAACTGCGCGGCCCACCGCGCCCAGCGCGCCGCCGGCTGCAGCGAGATCACGTTCCCGGATTGGGACGCGATCAACGGGCCGCTGCACACGAACGACGACCTGCTGACGTGCGGCAGCCCGGACTTCGGGCGCGGCCCGGAGGACAAGATCGAGATCGGCGGGCCGGCGGAGAACGGGTGGTCGTCGAACTGCGCCGGGGAGCCGAGCTTCGTGGGCACCAAGCGCCATCCGGCGGCGCACCTGGCCGTCCCGACGTCCAACGAGCGGCTCAGGCAGGTCGCCGACGACTCGTACGTCTTCTACGGCCAGACGACCATCCGTTTCGACGGCACGAGCACGATGCAGGTCACCACCCATCCGAACGGGGACGACACCGCGGTGACCGAGACGCTGAGCCTGCCCCCGAACGGCGTGATCTTCGTGGAGCACAACAACACGGCGCAGGGCACGTGCGGGACGATCCGGACGCCGCTGGAGCAGCGCTACGACGACTCCAAGCGCTGCGCGATCCTGACGGTCAGCGGGACCTACCCGAAGTCGATGACGCTCGCGTCGCGGTCGGACATCCTGATCGACGGCGACCTCGAGCGCTCCGGCGACGTCGTGCTCGGCCTGATCGCGGACAACTTCGTCCGCGTCAAGCACCAGGTGAGCAACTGCAACAACGTCAGCTCTGGCACGCTGCACGACGTCCACATCGAGGCGGCGATCCTCACCCTCGCCCACTCGTTCATCGTCGACAACTACAGCTGCGGGAACCCGCTGGGGGAGCTGAAGGTCGACGGCGCGATCGCCCAGCGGTTCCGGGGGCCGGTGGGCCGGTTCAGCGGCACGACGCTCCTGCACGGGTACGTCAAGAACTACAACTACGACGACCGGCTGCGCTACCGCAACCCGCCGTTCTTCCTCGACCCGGTCTCGGCGTCGTGGCGCGTGATCCGCTCCAACGAGCAGGTTCCCGCCGCCTAGGCCGTTTCCGTCTTCACCCCCATCCAGGGTCAGGGGACGAAACCGCCTCGGCGTGCCCTACCGTCGTGGGCATGCTCGAAGCGCGCGCCGCAGACCTGCTCCGCGACCTCGCCGGCCCGGGCGCGAGCTTCCGCGAGCACCAGCTCGAGGCGGTGCGCGACCTCGTCGACGACCGCGCCCGCGTCCTGTGCGTCCAGCGCACCGGCTGGGGCAAGTCGGCCGTCTACTTCCTCGCGGCCGCGCTGCTGCGCGAGCGCGGCGCCGGCCCCGCGCTGATCGTCTCCCCGCTGCTGGCGCTGATGCGCAACCAGATCGCCGCCGCCGAGCGGCTCGGGCTGCGCGCGCACACGATCAACTCGACGAACCGCGAGGAGTGGGAGGAGGTCCGCTCGCTGCTCGAGGCGGACGCCGTCGACCTCCTGCTGATCAGCCCCGAGCGGCTCGACAACCCGCGCTTCCGCACCGGCATGCTGCCGCTGTTCGCCGAGCGGGTGGGCCTGCTCGTGATCGACGAGGCGCACTGCATCAGCGACTGGGGGCACGACTTCCGGCCCGACTACCGGCGCCTGGAGGAGATGCTCGCCCGCCTGCCCGGCGGCGTCGCCGTCCTGTGCACGACGGCGACCGCCAACGACCGGGTGGTCGCGGACGTCGAGGAGCAGCTGCGCGGGTCCGTGCGCACCTACCGCGGCCCGCTCGGCCGCTCCAGCCTGCGCTTCGAGGTGGTCGAGCTCCCCGGCCAGGCCGACCGCCTGGCCTGGCTCGCCACCTGGCTGCCCGAGCTGCCGGGCTCGGGCATCGTCTACACGCTCACCAAGCGCGACGCCGAGCTCGTGGCCGACTGGCTCAACGGCCGCGGCATCGCCGCCGAGGCGTACAGCGGCGAGATCGATTCCGAGCGGCGCGTCGCGGTGGAGGAGCGGCTGCTCGCCAACGAGCTGAAGGCGGTCGTCGCCACCAGCGCGCTCGGGATGGGCTACGACAAGCCGGACCTGGGTTTCGTCGTGCACTACCAGGCGCCCGGCTCGGTGATCACCTACTACCAGCAGGTCGGGCGCGCCGGCCGCGGGGTGGAGCGCGCCGAGGTCGTGCTCCTGCGCGGCGCCGAGGACCGCCGGATCCAGGACTTCTTCATCGAGCAGGCGTTCCCGCGGCGGGAGGTCGTGACGCGGGTGCTGGAGCGGCTCGCCGGCGACGGCGCGACCGTGCGCGAGCTGATGGCGGAGGTCAACCTCGGCCGCGGCCGGATCGACGCGCTGCTGAAGGTCCTGAGCGTCGAGGGCGCCGTGGAGCGCGACGGCAGCCGCTGGACCGCCGTCCCGGACGGCGGCTGGCGCTACGACGCCGAGCGCTACGCCCGCGTGACCGCGCTGCGCCGGCGCGAGCAGGAGGCGATGGCCGCCTTCGGCGCCGATGGCCGCTGCCTGATGCGGGCGCTGCAGGAGGAGCTCGACGACCCCACTGTCTCGCGCTGCGCGCTCGCCACCGCTTCGCTCGCGCACGACTGCGGCCGCTGCGCGCAGTGCACGCAGCCGCGCTACGGCGGCCCGCTGGACCCGCGGCTCGTGCGCGAGGCCGCGCTCCTGCTGCGCTCGCGCCCGCTCGCGCTCGAGGTCAAGAAGATGGCGCCGGACGAGACCGGCGCGATGCGCAAGATCCCCGAGGACGTGCGGGCGCAGGAGGGCCGGGCGCTCGCCCGGCTCGGCGACGGGGGCTGGGACCCGGCCGTCCAGACCGGCCTGCGCGCCGGGCGGTTCGCGGACGAGCTGGTGGACGCGGCGGCCGAGGTGGTGCGCGCCTGGCGCATGCCGGTCGCCTGGCTCGGCGCGGTGCCGTCACGCCGCCCCGGCGACCCCGTGACCGACTTCGGCCGCCGCCTCGCCGCCGCGCTCGGCCTGCCGTTCGAGCCGGCGGTCGAGCGCGTCGCGGACACGCCGCCGCAGCGCGAGATGGCCAACTCCGCCCAGCAGGTCGCCAACGTGCGCGGGGCGTTCGCCGTCGCGGGCGACCCACCGGCCGGCGCCTGCCTGCTCGTCGACGACGTGCGCTTCAGCGGCTGGACGCTCGCGATGGTCGCCGGCCGGCTGCGCCGCCGCGGATCAGGTCCGGTCTACCCGCTGGCCCTGACGAGCGCGTTCTAGGGCCCGCGCCTTTGACCGCTCGCGCCGACTGGCGCGTTCTAGGCGCGCGCCTGCGCCTTCAGCCACTCGGCCTTGTGGACGCGCTTGGCCGCCTGGTAGTCGGCGAGCGCCTGCGGGGAGTCGACGTCGCCGAGCGTCGGGTGCCAGGGCACGAGCTCGTTCGCGGCCTCGACCCCGAAGCGCTTGGCAAGCACCGAGCCCAGCGCCTTGATCTTCATCTCGCCGAAGCCGGGCAGCGCGGCGAGGTTGGCGCGCAGCTCGCCGGCGTCCGCGGCGTCCGTCCAGACCCGTCCGGCGTCGCCGTCGTAGCGGTCGCGCACGTGCACGGCCAGCTCGTGGACGCGCTTGGCCATCGCGCCGGGGAAGCGATGGATCGCCGGCCGCTCCCGGAACACGGGCTCGAGGTCGGCCGCCGCCAGCGCGGCGGCGTCGAGCGTGCCGAGCCGCTCCCGGATCTCCAAGGGCCCGGAGAACGCCTTCTGCACCGTGACCTGCTGGTCGAGCACGAAGCCCACCAGCAGCGCCATGGGATCGGAGGCGATCAGCTCGTTGGCCTCGTCGGACTCGGTGAAGTGCAGGCGATCGGTCACGCGCCGGATCGTACCGTCCGATGAGTTTCGCCGGCCGGAGCGGTCGAACGGTGAGAATGCCCGACGTGCAGACGCCCCGCTCCATCCAGCGCACCTACCTGACCCTCATGCTCGGGAACACGCTCGCGGCGTCGTTCATCTGGGGCATCAACACGATCTTCCTGCTCGACGCGGGGCTCTCGAACCTGGAGGCGTTCGCCGCCAACGCGTTCTTCACCGCCGGGATGGTGCTGTTCGAGGTGCCGACCGGGATCGTCGCCGACACCGTCGGTCGCCGCATGTCGTACCTGCTCGGCACGGTCACGCTGGCCGCCTCGACGCTCCTGTACGTGCTGCTGTGGCAGGTCGAGGGGCCGTTCTGGATGTGGGCGGTGGTCTCGATCCTGCTCGGGCTCGGGTTCACGTTCTTCTCCGGCGCGGTCGAGGCGTGGCTGGTCGACGCGCTGACCGCCGCCGGCTTCACGGGCCAGATGGAGACGGTGTTCGGGCGCGGGCAGATCGTCAGCGGCGTGGCGATGCTCACCGGCTCCGTCGCGGGCGGCTTCATCGCCGCGCAGACGACGCTCGGGGTGCCGTTCGTGCTGCGCGGCGCGGTGCTCGTGATCATGTTCGCCGTCGCCTTCCGGCTGATGCACGACATCGGCTTCACGCCGGAGAAGGGCGGCCGGCCGCTGGCCGAGATGCGCAAGATCGCATCCGCCTCGATCGACTACGGCTGGCGCGTCCCGGCCGTCAAGTGGCTGATGGTCGAGTCCCTGTTCACGGGCGGCGTCGGCATCTACGCCTTCTACGCCCTGCAGCCGTACCTGCTCGAGCTCTACGGCGACCCGGAGGCGTACCAGATCGCCGGCCTGGTGGCCGCGATCGTCGCCGGCGCGCAGATCCTCGGCGGGATCGCCGCCCCGAAGATCCGCGGGCTGTTCCGCCGCCGCACCTCGGCGCTGATCGCCATGGCCGGCATGAGCGTGGTGACGCTCGCGCTGATCGGGATCGTCGAGAGCTTCTGGCCGGTCATCGGGCTGATCGTCGTGTGGGGGCTGCTGTTCGCGGCCTCGATGCCGATCCGGCAGACGTACATGAACGGCCTGATCCCGTCGCGCCAGCGGGCCACGATCCTGTCGTTCGACTCGCTGATGGACTCGACCGGCGGCGTCTGGGCGCAGCCGGTGCTGGGCCGGGCCGCCGACGTGTGGGGCTACGGGCCGTCGTACCTGATCGGCGCCGGGATCACGGCCGTCGCGCTGCCGGCGCTCGCCATGTCGCGCCGGCAGAACGCGGCCGCGGACACCGTCGAGGTCGCCGAGGCGCCGGCCGTGCCGGTCTGAGGTGGTATATCGGCGCCCATGACCTTCAAGCAGGCGCAGCGGCTCCAGGACGTACGCGGGTTCGGGATCGACCGGGTGGCGAAGGCGGCCGATGCCGCGCGCTCGGGCTGGCCGGTGCTGCGGATGGAGAACCTCGACACCGACCTGCCGCTGCCGCCCGAGGCGATCCCCGAGACCGTGCGCGGGCTGGAGCGCCCCGAGTCCAACTCCTGGCTCCCGTTCACCGGCGACCTCGAGCTGCGGGCCGCGGTCTCCGGCTTCCTCGCCGAGCGCACCGGCCGGCGCTACGACCCCGAGCGCGAGATCCTGATCACCAGCGGCGGGACGGCGGGGCTCCTGAACGTGCTCCTCGCCACGGTCGATCCCGGCGACGAGGTGGTGCTCACCGACCCCACCTACGCGGGCATCGTCAACCGCGTCCGGCTCGCCGGCGGCGTCCCGCGCCTGGTGCCCTACCGCGTGCGGGACGGCGAGTGGCGGCTGGACCTCGACGCCTTCGCGGCGGCGATCGGCGATCGCACCGCGCTGACCGTGCTGATGAGCCCGTCGATGCCCTCCGGCGCCGTGCTGACCGAGGACGACTGGGGCGTGGTCTGCGGGCTGTGCGCCGAGCGAGGGCGGCCGCTGCTCTACGACGCCGCCATGGAGCGCCTGCTGTTCGACGGCCGGCCGCTCGTGCACCCGCTGCGCTTCGACGGGATGGGCGACCGCACCGTGGTCGTCGGGTCGCTGTCCAAGGAGCACCGGATGATCGGCTGGCGGGTCGGCTGGGTCGCGGGCCCGGCCGAGCTGGTCGAGAACGTGAGCTGGGTCCACGTCTACAACACGACGATGCCGACCGCCCTCTCGCGCTTCGCCGCCACTGCCGTGCTGCGGGGCGACCAGGGCCACGTGGCGGACGCGGTGGCCGAGCTGGAGCGCCGGCGGGACACGATCCTGGACGCGCTCGCCGGCTGGCCGGTGATCCGGCCCGCCGGCGGCTGGTCGCTGCTGATCGACGCCGCGGCGATGGGCCTCGAGCCCGCCGAGCTGTCCCGCCTGCTGCTCGAGGACGCGGCGGTGGCGGCGACGCCGATGACCGGCTGGGGCGGCGAGGTGGCCGGCCGGCACGTGCGGCTGGTGTTCAGCGCCGAGCCGGTGGAGCGGCTCGCGACGCTGCCCGAGCGCCTCGCCGGCACCCGCCTGGAGCGCTACGGCAGCTCGCCGCGCAGCGCGCGGGAGTAGCGCTCGGCCGAGCGGGCGACGACCGCCTTGCCGTCGCCGGGAACGATCCGCCCCCACCACGCGCCGTAGATCGCGTCGTACGCGTACGGCGCGAGCGCCCGCTCGATCTCCCGGACCGAGCGCTCGGGCAGCGGGATCAGGTTGGGATAGCTGTACATGAAGCCGACGTGCCGGCGGTCGGGGATCACCTGCACGATGTCGCCCGACAGCAGCGCGCCGGCGCGCGCGTCGTGCAGGACGGTGCCGCCGGCGAAGTGGCCGCCGCAGCGGATCAGCGTGAGGCCCTCGCCGAGGTCGCGCGTCTCGCCGTCCCACAGCTCCACGGCGGGGTCCGGGCGCATGATCCAGCGGGCGTCGTCCGCGTGCAGGAGCACCGGGCAGCCGCAGCGGTGGGCCCACTCGACCATGCCCGTGTAGTAGTGCGGGTGCGAGATCGCGATCGCCGCCAGCCCGCCGCGGCGCTCGACCTCCTCGGCCCCCGCGTCGTCGACGAGGGGGATGCAGTCCCACATCAGGTTGCTCTCCCCGAGCGGCACGAGGAGCGCCCGCTGGCCTATGGCGAACTCCGGCTCGATCCCGATCCCCGTGAACGCGCCGTCGTCGCGCACCACGCACCGGTGCCCGCGCCGGAGCTCCTCCAGCGACGTCCACCGCTGGCCCTCCTCGGGCACGTACTGCCGCGCGTCCTCGCACACCGCGCAGCGCTCCGGCGGTGCGTCCGAGGGCGCGTGCTGGGCGCCGCAGGCGACGCAGAAGTAGGCGTCCATCGATCGGAGTCTCTCAACGTGTGCGGCGACGTGCCGATCCTCCGGGAAATGGCACAGCACGTCTGCGAATATCGCTCGCTGCTCGAGCAGACGCCTGCCGTCACGTACCTCGCCGACTTCCACGAGGACTACGTCCTGCGGTACATGAGCCCGCAGATCGAGTCCCTGCTCGGGTACCCGGTGGCCGACTGGCTGGCCTCGCCCCAGTTCTGGATGGACCGCGTCCACCCCGACGACAGCGAGCGGGTGATCGCGGAGGCGGAGGCCGCGATCGCCGCGGTCCGCCCGCTCGACCTCGAGTACAGGATGGTCGCGCGGGACGGGCGCGCGGTCTGGATCTGGGAGCGCACGAGCATCCTGCGCGGCGCCGGCGGCGAGCCCGAGGCGGTGCAGGGCGTGCTGGTGGAGATCACCCCGCTCAAGGACGCCGAGGCGCGCGAGGCCGCCATCCTCGAGGCCGCGCTCGACGCCGTCGTCACCATTGACGCGGACGGGCGCGTGGTGGAGTTCAACCCGGCGGCGGAGCGGATCTTCGGCTACCGCCGGGAGGACGCGATCGGCCGCGACATGGCGGACCTGATCGTGCCGCCGCGCCTGCGCGCGCCGCACCGCGCCGGCCTGAAGGAGGCGGTCGCCGGGCGCGGCGGAGGCGTGATCGGCCGCCGCGTCACGCTCCCCGCCATGCGCTCCGACGGCACGGAGTTCCCGGCGGAGCTGACGATCACGCGCCTGCCGACCGGCGGCCGGCCGATGTACACCGGTCACCTGCGCGACGTCACCGACCGCGTGGAGGCGGAGGGCGCGCTGCGCAGCGAGCACGAGCGCGCCCAGCGCTACCTCGACATGGCGGGCGCGATGATCGTGGTGGTCGACGCCGAGGAGCGGATCAGCCTGATCAACCGCGAGGGCTGCGCGGTGCTCGGCTACTCGGAGGACGAGCTGGTCGGCCGCAACTGGTTCGAGGCCGCCGTCCCCGAGCACGACCGCGAGCGCTCCCGGGCCTGCTACCGGCAGCTGATGGCCGGCGGCGAGCAGCCCGCATTGTCCGCCGAGGGGCACGTGCTCACCCGCGACGGCGACGAGCGCCTGATCGCCTGGAAGGA
This sequence comes from Solirubrobacteraceae bacterium, assembly GCA_050696935.1. GTDB lineage: Bacteria > Actinomycetota > Thermoleophilia > Solirubrobacterales > Solirubrobacteraceae > DASSUW01. Next base: position 12,066 of record JBOGYU010000057.1, read on the forward strand.
CACCGTCGTCCGGGACGCGGGCGGCACCGTGACCGGCACCCTCAGCTCGGGCGAGGACATCACCGAGCGCCGGCGCGCCGAGCAACGGATCGCTCACCTCGCCTACCACGACCCGCTCACCGGGCTCGCCAACCGCACGCAGCTCGAGGAGCACCTCGGGCGGGCGCTCTCGCGCGCCGAGCGCTCCGGCCGCGCCGTGGCGCTGCTCTACGTCGACCTCGACCGGTTCAAGCTCGTCAACGACTCGTTCGGCCACTCGGTCGGCGACGAGGTGCTGCGCGCGGCGGGGCGCCGGATGGAGCGCGCCCTGCGGGCCACCGACGTGCTGGCCCGCCACAGCGGCGACGAGTTCCTGGTGCTGGTCGGCGACATCGAGGGCGACGCGCCGGGCGTCGCGGAGGCCGTCGCGCACAAGCTGGTCGGCGCCCTCCGCGAGCCGTTCGCGATCTCCGGCCTGGAGTTCCAGATCGACGCGACGGTCGGCATCAGCGTGTTCCCGGACGACGCCGACTCGGCGGACGCGCTGCTGCGGCACGCCGACGCGGCGATGTACGCCGGCAAGGGCACCGGCCCGGTGGCGATCTATGCCGCCGGCAGCGCCGACCCGCGCGGCCGGCTGTCGATGACGCGGCGGCTCCGCCACGCGCTCGAGCACGGCGAGCTGGAGCTGCACTACCAGCCGATCGTCGCCCTCGCCGACGCCGCGCCTCAGGGCGCCGAGGCGCTGCTGCGCTGGCGCGACCCGCAGCGCGGGCTCGTGGCGCCGGGCGAGTTCCTGCCCATGGCCGAGGAGAGCGGGCTGATCGAGCCGATCGGCGAGTGGGTCGTCGACGCGCTGTGCCGGCAGGCGCGCGCGTGGCTCGACGAGGGCATCGAGCCGGACCTTGCGTTCAACGTCTCGCTGCGCCAGCTACGGCCCCAGCACTTCGCCGCCATGCTGGGCAGCTGCCTGCGCGGCCATGGGCTCGACCCGGCCAGGTTCACCGCCGAGATCACCGAGTCCGCCACCATGCGCGAGCCCGCGCGCGTCGAGCGCGCCCTGCGGGAGCTGCACGAGCTCGGCGTCAGGCTGGCGATCGACGCGAGGCGAAGCCGGTGACGAGGCCGTCAGGCCGAGGCAGAGGGGCGGGCTACTCGTCGCTCGGCCGGCTGCAGCAGATGCCGGTCGACATCCTGAAGATCGACCGGTCGTTCCTCGCCCAGCTGCCGGAGAGCGGCCCGGCCGCGGCCGTCGTGGGCACGATCGTCCAGCTCGCCGCCGCGCTCGGCATGGAGGCGATCGCCGAGGGCGTCGAAACCGCCGCGGAGCGCGCGCTGCTGATCGAGCGCGGCTGCCGGCTCGGACAGGGCTACCTGTTCGGGCGCCCCATGCCGGCGCCCGAGCTCACGGCGCTGCTCGCCGCGCGCGCCCTTCCGGGAGGACCTCTTCCAGCGCCGCGAGCAGCGCGTCCATCCCGAACGGCTTCGTGAGCAGCGCGTCGCCCGGGCGCAGATCCTGCTCGACCGGCCCGCCGGTGTAGCCGGTCACGAACACCACGCGCAGCTCCGGCCGCTCGGCGCGCAGGCGCGACGCCAGCTCGGGCCCGCGCATGCCGGGCATGATCACGTCGGTCACCAGCGCGTCGATCCCGCCCGCGAAGGCGGCCGCCGTCTCCAGCGCCTCCTCGCCCGAGCCGGCGGTCAGCACGTCGTAGCCGCCCTGCTCGAGCATCACGCGGATCAGTCCGCGCAGCACGTCGTCGTCCTCGGCCACGAGGAGCGTTCCGCTGAGCGCGGTGGCCGGCGCCCGCGAGGGCTCGCCGGCGGGCACTCTGGCGGCGGGCCGCGCGGCGGGCAGGTGGATGACGAAGGTCGAGCCGGCGCGGGGGCTGCTGTGCACCCCGATGTGCCCGCCGGCCTGGGTCACGATGCCGTAGACCGTCGACAGCCCGAGACCCGTTCCGCGGCCGGCGCCCTTGGTCGTGAAGAACGGCTCGAAGATCCGCACCATCGTGTCGCCGTCCATTCCCGTGCCCGTGTCGGAGACTCGGAGCACGACGTACCGGCCGGCCTGGAGGCCGAGGCGCTCGGCCGCGTCCTCCTCGAGCTCCGCGTCGGCGGTCTCGATCGTGAGCTTCCCGCCGGCCGGCATCGCGTCGCGCGCGTTGACGGCGAGATTCATGATCACCTGCTCGAGCTGCCCGCGGTTGGCCTCCAGCGTGCCGAGCGAGGCGCCGAACACGGTCACCAGCCGCAGGTCCTCGCCGAGCACTCGGCGCAGCAGGGCGTCCATCTCCGCCACCACGGCGTTGAGCTCGAGCACCTCGGTCTCCAGCGGCTCGCGGCGGCTGAAGGACAGCAGCTGGCGGGTGAGGCCGGTGCCCTGGTCCGTGGCGCGGGTGACCTGCCGCAGCCACTCGTCCACGGTCGCGTCGGCGCCGCCGAGCTGCTTGCGCGCGAGGTCGCTGAAGCCGCGGATGACCGCGAGGATGTTGTTGAAGTCGTGCGCCACGCCGCCCGCGAGGCGGCCGACGGCCTCCATCTTCTGCGCCTGCTGGAGCTCCGCCTCCAGCCGCCGGCGCTCGGTGACGTCGTGCGAGATCCCGATCAGCCCCAGCACGTCGCCGCGCTCGTTGCGGTAGGGCGCCTTGGTGGAGAGGAACAGGCGCACCCCCTCCTCGGTGTCCAGGCGCTCCTCCGCGACGACCGTCTCCCCGCGCTCGACCACGATGCTGTCGCGGGCCATGATCTCGGCGGCCGCGTCGGGCGCCATCAGGTCGGTGTCATCGGCACCGATGACCTCGTCCACCGTCAGCCCGAGCGCGCCTGCGCCGGCCTCGTTGATCATCAGGTAGCGGCCCTCGCGGTCCTTCACGTACACGGCGTCCGAGGCGCCCTCCACCACGGCCGAGAGCATCGAGCGGCTCTCGTGCAGCGCGCCCTCGGCCCGCGTTCGCTCGATGAACTGCCCGAGCTGGCCGCCGAAGGAGGCGAACACGCGCAGGCGGTCGTCGTCGGCCTGGCGGATCTTTGTCCCGGTGAACTCGAGCACGCCCCACGTGCCGCGGCGGCCGCCGACGGGGACCGCGATCGTCGTGCGCTCGCCCTCCGGCGACCACTCGGGCTCGCGGCGCTCCCACACGCGGGCGGCGAGGCCGCGGGTCGCGGGGGGCTGGTCGACGGGCCAGTGC
>JBOGYU010000058.1:0-15229 GCA_050696935.1 Solirubrobacteraceae bacterium
GGGTACACCACCGTGCCCCCGCCCGGCGCCGGCGGCCCGCCCGCGCCCATGCAGACCGGGCCGGTCGCGGGCCGCTACATGCTGGCCGGCTGGTGGCGGCGCGCGGGAGCGCAGGTCGTGGACGGCGTGATCGTCAGCATCGGCGCCCTCGCCCTCGTGGTCGCGATCACCGCGCCGTTCTCGATCGGCTTCTTCGCGGGCGACGACTTCGGGTTGGTCTCGCTGCTCGTCGGCCTCTTCTTCGCGATCGTGGCGGTCACGATCGTCGCGCTCCTGTACGCGCCGGCGCTGATGTCGCGCACGCACGGCAAGACGCTCGGGCGGATGGTCACGGGGATCCGGGTCGTCCGGGCCGACGGCGGGGAGATGACCTTCGGCTTCGCGATGCTGCGCGAGGTGGCGGTCAAGGCGCTGCTGTTCGGCATCGCCGGCGGCATCACGGTGGGGCTGGCGAACCTCGCCGACTACCTGTGGCCGCTGTGGGACGAGGAGAACCGCGCGCTGCACGACTTCGTCGTCAACACGCGGACGATCCTCGACTGAACCGGTTCGTCGACCTCGGATGGCCTTGGATCAGGCGGGCGTGGCGGCGCGGGCGGCCGCTGACGCCCGGCCGGCCTCCGTCCAGATGACCTGGTCGCGGCCGGGGCCGACGCCGATCAGGTCGATCGGCACGCCGACGAACTCGGCGACGTAGGCGAGGTAGTCGCGCGGGGCCTGCGGCAGGTCGCGCTCGTCGCGGCAGTCGCCGATGTCCTCGTCCCAGCCGGGCAGCTGCTCGTACTCGCCGGCCGCCTGGTGCATCACGGTCTGGTGGTACGGGTAGGTGTCGAAGCTCGCCTCCTCGGTGCCGCGGTAGCGGGTGCAGACGTTCAGCGCGCCGAGGCCGGTCAGCACGTCGAGCTTCGTGATCGCGAGGTGGTCGAGGCCGTTGATGCGGGCGGCGTAGCGGAGCGCGACGAGGTCGATCCAGCCCACGCGCCTGGCGCGACCGGTGGTGGTGCCGTACTCGCCACCCGCCTCGCGCATCGACGCGCCGAGCTCGTCCTCGAGCTCGGTGGGGAACGGGCCGGCGCCGACGCGGGTGGCATACGCCTTGGCGACGCCCCACACCTCGTCGATGTCCTTCGGCCCCACCCCAGCGCCGGCGCAGGCGCTGCCGGCGACCACGTTGGAGGAGGTCACGAACGGGTACGTGCCGTGGTCGATGTCCAGGAGCGTGCCCTGGGCGCCCTCGAAGATGACGTCGCCGCCGGCGTCGAGCACGTCCCACGTCAGCCGCGCCGTGTCGGCGATGTACTGCTCGATCCGGTGGCCGTACGTGAGGTAGGCCTCGGTCATCGACTGCAGGTCGAGCTCCGGGGCCTTGGCGTAGGGGCGCAGGGAGAGCCGCTTCGGGTCCATCGCGGCGACGATCTTCTTCTTGAGGATCTTCTCGTCGAGCAGGTCCTGCACGCGGATCCCGAGCCGCGCCGCCTTGTCGGCGTAGCAGGGGCCGATGCCGCGGCGGGTGGTGCCGATCTGGAGCTTGCCCAGCTTCGCCTCGCCCGCGTGGTCGAGGAGCATGTGGTAGGGCATGATCAGGTGCGCGTTGGCGCTGATGCGCAGCCCGGAGAGATCGATGCCCTTGGCCCTGAGGTCGTCGAGTTCCCCCGTGAGCACCTTCGGGTCGATCACCACGCCGTTGCCGATCGCGCACAGCCGGCCGGGGTAGAGGATCCCCGACGGGATCAGGTGGAACTTCCACTTCACGCCGTTGCGGACGATCGTGTGCCCGGCGTTGTTGCCGCCCTGGAAGCGGATCACCAGGTCCGCGTGCTCCGCGAACAGGTCGGTGATCTTGCCCTTCCCCTCGTCGCCCCACTGGGCGCCCACGACGACGATGCCGGCCATTGCGGCCCTCAGTCTAGGGGGCGCCGGCCGTAGCCCGAGGTCGTCGCCCCTTCCCAGAACGCGTCTTCGTCGGGGGCGGTCGTGGTGCGTGCGCCGGTGTAGGCGCGGTAGTCCTGCTCGCGCCGCTGGTCGTCGCCGAACATCGGCAGCGGCTCGCCGCACATCTCGTACAGCCGGGAGACGGTGCGGGCGCCGATCTGCTCTTGGAGCGCGTCGTGCGGGAGGTTCGTGGTGAGCAGGAGCGCCCGCCCGTCCTCGTAACGCGTGTTGACGATGCTGTACAGCTGCTCGAGCACCCAGGGCGAGCTCTGCTCGGCGCCGACGTCGTCCACGTGCAGCAGGTCGACGCTGCACAGCCGGTCGATCAGCTCGTTGAGCGAGTACGCCGCGTCGTCGTCGTAGGAGTCGCGCAGCAGGCCGAGCAGCCGCGGGAGCGAGTAGATCGCCACGGTCCGGTCGGCCTCCATCGCGGCCTTCGAGACCAGCATGGCGAGCGTCGTCTTCCCGGTCCCGACGTCCCCGGTGAACCACAGCCCGCGGCCGGCGTCCAGCCGCTCGCGCACCGCTGCGACGTAGCGCCGGACCTCCCGCACGAGGGCCGGGTTGCGGCGCTCGATGGAGATCACCGGCTCGCGCTCGAACGACACCTCGCGGAAGCGGCGCGGCAGCCGTCCGGCCACCGCCGCCGCCCGCTTGCGGGCCATCCGGGCGGGGCGGCACGAGCACGGGTACGCGCGCCGGGCCGACTCCTCGTACAGGAAGCCCGAGCCGTCGCACCGATCGTCTGGGCAGGCGCGCACGGTCAAAAGCCGTCGTCCCCGGCGTACGACATGAACCGCGGGAACTCCTTCTGGAACGCGAGCTCGACCGTCGCGAGCGCGCCGTTGCGGTGCTTGGCGATGATCAGGTCCGCGATCCCCTCCCGCTCGGACTCCCGGTCGTAGTACTCGTCGCGGTAGATGAACATCACGACGTCACTATCTTGCTCGATCGAGTTGTGAGTGATCACTTCCTCCGCGACGAAATTGTGTAAGCGGTCGACTGTGAGGTCATACACGTCGCTATGCCCATCGGGCGTTATCGACTCCACCCGATCCCAGTAGACGTCACTCATCGCCAGTCGGCGCAACTCATCAGAGCGGACGACCTCCGCGACCTTCGCGGTCCTCTCGCGGCCGAGGTTCCGCTTGTACAGGGTTGACCCGCAATAGGACGTGCCAAGGTCGGCCTGAAGCTGCCGCGTCGTGACGCCGGCTTCCACGCGGGCGGGCTCGACCAGAGTGGACCAGACGGTCGCCGGCACGACATCGCGGTTCGTTCGTGCCCGGGTGACGCCGAGCCGGTCGGCGAGAGCGAGCGCCTGCCGCTCCCTGCGATCCCCTACCGCCCACACGCGCGTCACGAACTCCTTCTGATCCGGGGTCCCTGTGACGTCGACGTGATGCTGGACGCGCCCACCGCGCTGGGTGATCGAACGAAGAGTCGCCAAGATGCCGAGGCGCAGCAGCAGTGATTGAACGCCGCGGGCGAGTCGTTCGCTGCTCGTCGCGTAATAGACATGCGATCGCTTGTCCGTCGCCCAGAGGCAGCCGTCGGTCGCCCACAGATGCCGGAGGAACACCTCGATCGCTTCGGTGGGTTGACGAAAGACCGCTGCCGGCACGTGCTTCTCGTATGAGCGCAGACCGAAGGCGCCGAGCTCCCGGAGCCAGGCGGCGACCGGGTTGTGCCGCCGGCGGCTGAGCCGCTCCGCCGCGGGCAGGTAGACCTGGTGCCACCCTCGCTCGGCGTTGATCCGTGGCCGCACGGCGGCGCCGAAGACGCGGGTCGCGAGGGCGGCGACGATCTCGGCGAGCTCGCGTTCGCGGGTCGTGTACTGAATCGCGTGGGTGGGCAGCGTGCAGCCGTCGCCGATCAGGTGGCCCAGCAGCGCGAGCTCGTCGTCCGTCATCGTCTCCTCGGCCGGGCCGGGGAGCGTTCGCGGCAGCGCGATGTGGGTGCCGGGGGCCAGCTCGTCCAGTCGCCGCCAGCCCTCGATCGTGAGGAAGCGGTGATTGGCCGTCGCTCGCAGCCGGCGGCCCAGGCGCGTGCGCAGCACGTGTACGGGCTTGCGGCCGGTGCAGAAGGCCTTCGAGACGCGGCAGGGCTCGAGCTTCCAGGTCTCGGTGTTCAAGGCTGACACGCGGAAGTCGCGCATCCCGGCCAGCTCGTCGATCCTTCGGTACTCGGCGGCGTCCGGCAGGTAGATCCGCGTCTCTCCCGCGAGGCAGCCCGATTCGCGCAGGTCGGAGAGGACGGGGCGCTTGTCGGTCCGCGCCTCGACGCCGCGGTTGAGCTGGGAGAGGGCGATCACCGGCACGTTCAGCTCGCGCGCGAGCGTCTTCAGCCCGCGCGAGATCTGACCGATCTGCTCGACCCGGTTCTCGACGCTGCCCTGGGCGCGCATGAGCTGCAGGTAGTCGATGAGGATGAGCCCGAGGCCGTCGGCGTTCTGCTGGGCGAGCCGGCGTGCCTTGGCGCGGACATCGAGGACGGAGAGGTCGGAGGAGTCGTCGATGTACAGCGGCGACCGGGCGAGCCGGTCGGCGGCCTTGTTGATCTTCGCCCACCGCGAGCCCGGGACCTTCCCCTTGCGCAGGTCGTCACCCTTTATCGACGCCTGGGACGCGATGAACCGCTGCGCAAGCTCGGCCTCGGACATCTCCAGCGAGAACAGCGCGACGGCCTGCTTGGAGTCGAGCACCGCATTCTCCGCAAAATTAGCCATTAGGGCACTCTTGCCCATCGAGGGCCTTGCGGCGAGGATGATCAGGTTGCCAGGCTGGAAGCCGCCGGTGATGACGTCGATGTCGTCGAAGCCCGAAGGGGTGCCGGTGATCGCCTTGCCCTCTCGGGAGAGCCGCTCGAGCTTGTCGAGCTCCGACGAGAGGAGGTCGTGGATGGGCCGGAAGTCCTTGCGGCTGTCCTCGTGGGCGACCTCGAGGATCGAGCGCTCGGCGAGGTCGACGAGCTCGCGCGGTGGGGCCTCGTGGCTGTGCACGCGGGACTGGATCTCGTAGGAGGCGCGGAGCAGGCGCCGGAGCATCGCGTTGTCGCGGACGATGCGGGCGTACTGGCGGACGTTGCCGACGGCCGGGACGGAGCCTGCGAGCAGGTCGACGGTGGCGCGACCGCCGACGGACTCGAGGTCGCCCGCCTGCTTGAGGTGCTCGACCAGCGTGAGCGCGTCGACGGGCTCGCCGAGGGTGTGCAGGTCGAGCATCGCCCGGTAGATCCGCCCGTGGCTCTCGCGGTAGAAGTCCTCCGGCTGGAGGCGCTCGTCGATGATCAGCGCCGGGAGGGCGGTGTCCGAGAGCAGGACCGCGCCGAGGACCGACTGCTCGGCCTCGAGGTTCTGAGGCGGCGCGACAGGGCCGTCCGTGCCGCGCCCGCCGCCGTCGAAGGGCGAGCCGTGCCCGTTGGTCCGGTCGGGAGCGCTCATGGGACGGTCGAGTCTAGGTCGGGGGCCGGTCGCCCAAGAGCCGCTTCAGGCGGTGTTCCTGCTCGCTGCGCAGAATTGTCACGGCCCCGTGACGGAGTTGGCACGAGGCCGTGCGGGGGCGCACGAACGCCGTGCGGCGGCGCACGACGGCCGCGCGGGGACGCACGAAGACGCTTCGGTGCCTGCCGGGGCGGTGTGCCGTCGGGGCGGGTTACTTCTGCTCGACGACCATCGTCTTGATGGTCGCCGTGACGCCGGTCTCGATCTCGACGACGACCATGCGGGTCCCGACCGTCTTGATCGGCTCGTCGAGGTGGACGTCGCGGCGGTCGATGCGGATGCCTCGCGCTTCCTTGATCGCGTCGGCGATGTCCTGCGCGGTGACCGCGCCGAAGAGGCGGCCGTCCTCGCCGGCCTGGTGCGGGATCGTGAGCACCGTGCGGTTGAGCAGCTCCGCGCTCTCCTGGGCGCGCACCGCCGCGTCGGCGACCGCGCGCTCGGCGGCCTCCTGGCGGCGCCGGGCGGCCTGGATCGAGCCCTTGGTGGCGGGCTCGGCGAGCTTGCGCGGGATCAGGAAGTTGCGGAGGTAGCCCTTCGAGACGTCGACGACGGTGCCGCGCTCGCCGAGCTGCTCCACGTCCTGGAGAAGGATCGCCTGCGGCATGGCCGGCTAACGCTCGCGGTCGCGGTCGCGCCCGCGGTCCCGATCGCGGTCGTCGCGGGACTCGCGCGTGTCTCCGACGTACGGCAGCAGCGCGAGCTCGCGCGCCCGCTTGACCGCCGTGGCGATCTGGTTCTGGTGCCGGCGGCACGCCCCGGTGATCCGCCGCGATCGGATCTTGCCGCGGTCGGAGATGAACTTGCGCAGGGACGCGATGTCCTTGTAGTCGACGAACTCGACCTTGTCGCGGCAGTACTGGCAGGACTTGCGGCGCCCGCCGCCGGGACCGCCCTTGCGATCACGCCGGCGCGTCGGCCGGCTGCGCTGCTTTGCCACGTTCGGAAACCTCTCTTGGCTGCTTGAAGCTCGGATGCACGCCACGCGCGCGCAAGCACGGCATTGTGGCAAAGGCCCACAAGCCGGCGCACGACGGGCGGACGCCACGGGGCTGCGGCGCCGCCGAACAGGGTAGCGGGGTGGGGTTCGGCGGCCCGTCCGTCGCCGAACGGGCCGTGACCGGTTAGAAGGGGATGTCGTCGTCGCCCGCGCTGCTGCTACTGCCCCCGCCCTCGCCCGCGCCCCCGGACGGGGCGGCGGCGGCCGGCTCGAAGTCGCGGGTGTCGGCCGGGACGTCGGACCGGGGCGTGAAGCCGTTGCCGCCTCCGCCCGCGTCGTCGCGGCTTCCCAGGAACTGCACCGAGTCGGCGATGATGTCGACGGCCTGGCGCTTGTGGCCCTCAGGGGTCTCCCACTCGCGCCACTCGAGGCGGCCGTCGATCGCGACCGGGCGGCCCTTGCTGAGGAAGCGGGCGCAGTTCTCGCCCTGGGCGCCCCAGACCGTCACGTCGAAGAAGTTGGCTTTGTCGACCCACTCGCCGGTCGACTGGTCCTTGCGACGCGTGTTGGTGGCGATGCGCAGCGAGCAGACCGAGGTGCCGCTCGCGGTGGAGCGCAGCTCGGGATCGCGCGTGAGGTTGCCGGTCAGGACGACCCTGTTGATGTTTGTCGCGGCCACGGGAGGCTCCTTTCGACTGCTGCTCTGACTTGCTCGGACGCTCGGTGCCCGAGTCTAGGGGTGGGTCCGGAGGCCACCGGTGGCGAGTCGCAGATTGCGACGAATTCTTGACAGGGTCGCGGCAGCGATGCGCGCGGGCTGGGGAGAGCGGCGTGGAAGCGGCGCCGCCCGGCGCCTCACTCCTCGTCGATCTCGGGGCCGGCCGCTGGAGTCGCGGCGGCGACGGCGACCGGGCGCATGTCCGGCGGCGGCGGGGTGCCGGGGCGGAGCTTGATGATCCGGAAGCGCAGGATGCCGTCCGTGATCTTGAGGTTGTGGTCCAGCTGCTCGAGCAGCGCGGCGGGGCCGCGGAACTGGAGCAGGTGGTAGTCGGCCTCGCCCTGCTTGCGGACCTCGTAGACCGTGCTCCGGACGCCCCAGTCGTGGCGCCCGACGATCTCGCCGGCGCCGTCGATGGCGTCCTCGACGTTCGCGAGGATCGTGTCCCGGCGCTCCTGCTCGATCGTGTTGTCGAGGAGCAGGACCAGGTCATAGAGCGGCGCTTCGGTGGCCATGCGGCGGCGCATGGTAGCAGCGCGGGGCGAACCGCCAGACGCCCCGGACTACCGCAGGCATGGGACCGGAGCTGCTGCGCCGGGTGCGCTGGGGGAACGTCGCGCGGGCGGCGGGCGCCGTCGTCCTGGTCGCCGCCGTGGTGGCGTGGCCACGGCTCGCGCCGCCCGACCCGCCGCTCCCGCCGGAGGGTCCTGCGCCGTTGGTCGGGGAGCGCCGCGATCGTATGGCGGGAGGTGAGCAGCGACGAGCGGGTGGGAAGCGGCGAGGTCGGGCGCGAGGCGGTGAACGGGCCGCCGCGGGCGGGCGGTCCGAGCGAGACGAGCGAGGTGGCGGGCGTGAGCCCGGCGGCGGCCATCGACGCGGGAGTGGGTCGGGCGGCGACGAGCGGGTGACGACGGGTGGTGGTCGGCGCGAGACGGGCGGTGAGGGTCGAGGCGGGAGGCGGCCGGGCGGCGACGAGCGGGTGACGACGGGTGGTGGTCGGCGCGAGACGGGCGGTGAGGATCGAGGCGGGAGGCGGCCGGGCGGCGACGAGCGGGTGACGACGGGTGGTGGCCGGCGCGGGACGGGCGGTGAGGATCGAGGCGGGAGGCGGCCGGGCGGCGGCGACGGTGGCGCGGATCGTCCGGGCGGCGAGCAGCGGGGGGCGACCGGTGATGGCGGTTCGGGCGGCGAGGAGGGTGAGTCGGGCGAGGTCGGTGGAGGCGGCGGTTGGAGAGCTGACGGGGAGCCGGGGCCCGCTCCGGCGGATCCGGACCCCGCTCAGGCTGAGTTCGGGCTGGAAGGCGGATGAGTCCGCGATGCGCCGAGTGTCGAGTTCATCGGTCTGGGGCCGACGTATTCGACACTCGCCGTCCACGGGCCGCGCGCCGCGCCCCGTCGCGGGATCGATCGGCTAGGCGCCCGCCCGCGCGCCGCGAGCCTTGGCGCGGATGTCGGCGATCTGCTCGTCGATCCAGTCGCCCGGGTCGCGGGAGGTGACGATCTCCTTCAAGCCCCGCGCCCGCCGGGCGCGCCCCTCCGGAGACATCGTCAGCGCCGCGTAGATCGCGTCCGCCAGCTCCTGCACGTCGAACGGGTTGACGGACAGGGCGTGCTCGCCGAGCTCCTCGTGGGCGCCGGTGTTCTCGCTCAGGATCGACACCCCGTCACGCTCGTTGACCAGCGGCCCCTCCTTGGCCACCAGGTTCATCCCGTCGAACATCGCGTTGACCATCATCACGTCGTAGTGCTTGTAGGAGGCGACCGCCTCGTCGAGGTCGTCGCGCAGCTTCAGGTCGATCGGCATCCAGTCCGGCGTCCCGTGCCGGTGGTTCACGACCGCGACCAGCGCCTCGATCTTCTCCAGGTACTCCGCGTACTCCGGCACGTCCGTCCGCGACGGCATGAGCTGCGCCGTGAAGGTGATCCGCTCGTGGAACTCCGGGTGCTGCTCCAGGAAGATGTCGAACCCCGTGAACCCGCGCAGGACGTTCTTGGACAGGTCGGCCCGGTCCACGCGCAGGATCGAGAACTCGCGCCGCCGGCCCAGCAGCCGCTCCTCGAACTCGGCAACCCGCGGACGGCGCGCCACCCCCCGCGTCGCCTCGTAGTCGATCGGCAGCGGGTACGCCCGCACCCACACGTCGCGCCCCTCGGAGTGCACGACGCCCCGCTCCATGTCGACGTCCAGGTCCAGCAGATCGCGACAGCACTGCAGGAAGTTGCGCCGGTAGGAGCGCGTGTGGAACCCGATGATGTCGTTGGCGAGCAGCCCGGAGAAGATCCCCTCGCGGATCGACGCCGGCAGCACCCGCCAGGAGTCCGACTGCGTCCACGGGATGTGCACGAAGTGGTGCAGGAAGACGTCCGGCCGCGCCCGCCGGACCATCCCCGGGAGCGTGTACAGCTGGTAGTCGTGGACCATCACGACCGGCTCGTCCTGGCCCTCGATCTCCTCCAGCACCGCGTGGGCCAGATCGGCGTTCACGACGTTGTAGCCGTCCGAGAAGGCGTCCACCTCGTGCCGCCGGATGTCCGGCGCGTTGCTCTGGTCCCACAGGTAGTGCTGGATGAACCAGAGCATGGGGTTGGCGAAGATGTTGTAGAAGCGGTCGTAGGCCTCCGGGTCGGAGGCCACGAAGCGCACGTGGTAGGTGCCGCCGTCGGGCGCCTCGACCTCGACCGGCCGGCCGCCGTGCGCGCGCGAGACCTCCACGTCGCCGTCGCTCATCGCGGAGGCGATCCAGATCGCGTCGCGGTGCGACGCGAGGCCGGTCAGCGCCGTCACCAGCCCGCCCGTCCCCCGCTTCATCGAGCCGTCCTCCTCGAAGGTCACCGGCCCGCGGTTGGAGACCAGCACCAATGGCGCCCGATCCGGCATCACAGCACCTCGCCGAAGATCTTCAGGTAGTCGCGCAGGTACCGCGGCGTGAGGAAGTGGGTGCGGACGTGCTCCTTCCCGCGCCGCCCCAGCGACCTCCCCAGATCGCGGTCGCGCAGGATGCCGATCATCCGCTCCGCGCACTGCTCCACGGTATCGACCAGGTAGCCCGTCTCCCCGTCGCTCACCTGCAGCGGGATCCCCCCGACGTTGCCGCCGATGAACGGCCGGCCCTTCCACAGCGCCTCGCTGACCGTCAGCCCGAAGCCCTCGCGGGTGGACTTCTGGACCACGACCTCCGCCAGCGACTGGAAGGCGTTGACCTCGATCGCGCCGACGTTGTTGAAGTTGTTCAGGATGTGGACGTCCGGGTCGCCCTGGGCGTGGGCCAGCGTGGAGTTGTAGAAGTCCCACCCCTCCGGGTCGTCGGAGGCCATCGAGCCGACCAGCGCCAGCTGCACGTCCGGCAGCTCCTGCTTGACGATCCGGTATGCGTCGATCACCCCGAGCGGATCCTTCCACGGGTCGAAGCGCGACACCTGGCAGACCATCGGGCGCGACGTGTCGATCCCGAACTGCTTGCACACGAATTCAGCGTCCTCCAAGGACAGCGCCATGTTCTTGGGCGCCAGCGGGTCGATCGCCGGCGGCACGATGCTCACCGCGCCGTCCATCCCCGGCGGCACGTAGGCCGGAACGTGGAACAGCGACGCGGGGTAGCGCTGGATGTACGGCAGCAGGCGGTCGAGCGTCGCCGGGTTCGGCGTCGAGACGTCGATGTGGCATCGCCACACCCACCCCTTCGCCTTCTCCGGCACGAGCGAGTAGATCGCGGCCGGCTGGGGATCGTGGACGATGCACACGTCCCACCCGCGCGAGAGCTCCCGCGCGTTCATCTCGTTGTACTGCGTCCAGGTCGCCCACTGCCCCTCGGTGAGGTCCTGCGGGTTGCCCTGCAGCGCGTTGTGCATGACCTTCGTCGCGTTGAAGAACTCCTCGCGGCCGTAGATCACCTGCCACTCGACCTCGAGCCCCACGTCGCGCATCAGCGGCACGAGCGTGTAGAGGATCTCCGACACGCCGCCGCCGAACGCCGTGGCGCTGAGGTGCACGACGCGCCGGCCCCTCAGGGGCTCGGCGAGCTCGCGGACCTCCTCCACGAGCGGGCGACCGACGATGTGGGTGTAATCGGCGAGGCTCTTGGCGGCCAGCGCGACAGGCTGCAGCACGGGGGGAAACCTACCCCGCGACGTCGCCCAGCGGGCGCTCGCCGAGCCTGACGCTGACCTCCTCGGTCTCGCCGTTGCGGTGGACCTGCAGTCCGACCTCCCGGCCGGGCGTGAACTGGGCGATCGCCTCGGCCAGGTCGGCGGAGTCCTCCACCGGCCGGCCCTCGACGTCGGTGATGACGTCGCCGCCCGGCCGGAACGACTGCCCCTGGAACTCCACGGGGCTGCCGCCGCCGCGCAGGCCGGCCCGGTCAGCCGGGCCGCCGGCGTTGACATCCTGCACCCAGGCGCCCTTCTCGACGTCGAGGTCGAACCGCTCCACCAGCTGCGGATACACCTCGACGGAGGACACGCCCAGGTAGGCGTAGCGCGCCTCCCCGTCCTCGCGCAGCATCTCGATCGAGCGCTTGACCGCGTCGATCGGCACGGCGAAGCCCACCCCCTCGCCGCCGCCGGAGCGCGACTTGATCTGCTGGTTGACGCCGATCACGCGGCCCGCGCCGTCGACCAGCGGCCCGCCGGAGTTGCCGGGGTTGATCGCCGCGTCGGTCTGGAAGGCACCGGAGATCGCGAAGTTCGTGAGCGACTCGATCGAGCGGTCCACGGCCGAGATCACCCCCACCGAGAGCGACTGGCGCTCGCCGAACGGCGAGCCGATCGCCGCCACGGGCTCGCCCACCTCCACGCCGGCGCCCTCGCCGAGCGGGAGCGGGCGTAGGTTCAGCCCGGCCGGGTCGATCTTCAGCAGCGCGATGTCGGCGTTCGGGTCGGCGCCGAGGATCTCGGCCTCCACCTGGTTGCCGTCGGCGAACTCGACGTACACCTCGCGGGCGCGGCGCAGCGCGTCGGCCTCGCCCTGGGTGACGACGTGCGCATTGGTGGCGATCTCGCCCTCGCCGTTGAGCACGAAGCCCGAGCCGACCCCCGCGCCGCCGCCGTCGCCGCCGCCGAGCAGGGAGTCCAGACCGTCCGAGCCGAACAGCGAGATCACGGTCACAACGCCGGGCGCCTCGCTCTCGTAGATCGCCTTGGGGTCGAACCCGCCCTCCTGGCCCGCGGACCCGATGACCTCGACGCGGGTCGTCTTCGGGGTGGGGTCGTCGCCGCCGGAGGAGTCGTCGCCGCCGCCGCAACCGACCAGAGCCAGCACCGCGATGACGCAGGCGAGCCTCATCCGGGCAGCACCAGCGAGAAGGTGGTGGAGCCCGGCGCGGAGCGCACGGTCAGCTGGCCCTGCATGCGCTCGGCCAGCTCGCGCGCGATGGCCAGGCCGAGGCCGGCGCCCTGCGCCTCCTCGTTGGACGTGAAGAACGGCTCGAAGATGTGGGGCATGTTCTGACGCCTGATGCCCAGCCCGCGGTCGGAGACCTCAAGTCGCACGTGCCCGTTCCGGCGGGTGGCGGAAACACGGACCCACGTGCCGGCCGGGGTGTGCACCAAGGCGTTGTCGAGCAGGATACGAAGCACCTGCGCGACGCGCTCGGGATCGCACTCCAGCTCGATCGGCTCGCCCGCCAGCTCGAGCCGCACGGCGGAGTCGTGCCGCTGCGCCGCCGGCGTGAACTCGGCGGCCACCTCGCGGGCGAGCTGGCCGACGTCGGTGGGCTCCGGGCGCAGCTCCAGCGCGCCCGACTCCAGGCGCGAGAGGTCGAGCAGCTCGGTGGCGAGCTTGCGCATACGATCCACCTGGCCGCGCAGCTGGTCGAGGAACTGGCGGCGGGTCTCCTCGTCGAGGTCCTCGTCGGCGAGCAGCTCCAGGAACCCGCCGAGCGAGAAGATCGGCGTGCGCAGCTCGTGCGAGGCCGAGGCGATGAACTGCTTGCGCGCCCGGTCCAGCCGCGCGAGCTGGTTCTGCATGTCGTCGAACGCGGCGGCGAGCTGGCCGAGCTCGTCGTCGGCGTCGGCCCGGATCGGGTTCGAGAAGTCGCCGGCCGCCACCTTGCGGGCGGCCTGCTCGAGCCGGCCGACGCGCTGGGACAGCGCGCGCGCCACGAGGTAGCCGGCGAGCAGGGCGACGACGAGCGCGATGCCCCCGGACAGCAGGACCTGGCGGCGGATGAGCGCGACGTTGCCCTCGACCTCGTCGAGCGTGTCGGCGAACACGGCGACGCCGACGACGCGCTCCTCCTGCACGAGCGGTTGCGCGACGAGCGCCTCGCGGCCCAGCGGGGTGGGCTCCACGCGCGAGAGCGGGCGGCGGGTGCCGACGACCTCCAGCGCGAGGTCGGTGACGTTGGCGCCCTGGAGGCCGCCGTTGGGCTGGGAGTCGGCCACCGGCAGCACGGACGTCGGCCCCCGCCGGGCCTCGAGCACGATCACCTCGGCGCTCGACCGGGAGCTGGCGGCGGCCACCGAGCGCTCCAGCGGCGTCTCCCGGTCATCGTCCTCGTCACCGCGCATGTGGAGCTGGGCGGCGATGCCGGAATCGCCCTCCACGGAGCGTTTGGCGTCCTCGAGCAGCGAGTCGAGCTTCTGGTCGCGCAGCCGCTCCTCCAGCCGCGGCGTGACCGTGAGGTACATCGTCCCGATCGCGCCCAGCACGATCAGCCCGAACACGACCGCCAGCCGGTTGCGCAGCGACCGCATGCCGATCACGGTGAGCTACTCCTCGTCGTCCCTGAAGCGGTACCCGACCCCGCGCACCGTGAACAGGTACTCGGGCTCCTTCGGGTCGGCCTCGATCTTCTCACGCAGGTGGCGGATGTGCACGTCGATCGTGCGCGGGTCGCGGTACGCCGAGTCGCCCCACACGCGCGCGAGCAGCATGTCGCGCGTGAAGACGCGTCCGGGGGAGCGGGCGAGCGCGGTCAAGATCTCGAACTCGACGAAGGTGGTCTGCACCGTGTCGCCGTTGCGCACGACGGTCCGCTTCGTGGGATCGATCCGCAGGCCGCGGACGTCGATCGCCTCCTCGTCGTCCGCCTCGGGCCTCGCCATCCCGGCGCGTCTCAGCGCCGCCTTCACGCGCGAGCGGAACTCGCGCATCGAGAACGGCTTGGTGATGTAGTCGTCGGCGCCGAGCTCGAGCCCGAGGACCTTGTCGATCTCCTCGGACTTCGCGGTCAGCATGATGATCGGGACCGTCGAGCCCTTGGCCCGCAGCCGCTTGCAGACCTCCAGGCCGTCCATCCGCGGCAGCATCAGGTCGAGCACGACGAGGTCGAAGGCCTGCTCGGAGAAGCGGGCGAGCGCCTCGTTGCCGTCCGACGCCTGCACCACCTCGTAGCCGTCCCGCTGCAGCGGGAACGAGAGGAGCGTCTGGATCGGCTGCTCGTCGTCCACGAGCAGGATGCGGGGGGCTCGGTCGGCCATGTGCGCTCTGGATCGAGGATAGTGCGAGGTACCCTCGGCAAGTGCTCGACGTCCGGGTCTATCGGGCGGCCTTCCTGCCGGCGCTCGTCGCGCTGTTCATCGCCGCCTTCTCCCTCGCGGACCGTCCGGCCCCCGCCACGTCGCCGCTGGAGGCCGGCGCCTTCGCGGGCGACCGGGCGTTCGGCGGGAGGGCGCCGCTCGAGAACTCGCTGACCGAGCTGGGCCGCTCGTTCCCCGATCGCCGGCCGGGCTCGGCGGACGACCACGCGCTCGCCGACCGCGTTGCAGCCACGCTGTCGGCGCCGGACCGCTCGGGCCGCCCGGCGTTCCGCACGAACCGGCAGCGCGTGGCCGACGTGGAGACGGTGGTGGGCGTGCGGCCCGGGCTGTCCAGCCGCCGGATCGTCGTGCTCACCCACCGCGACGCCCGCGGGCGCCCCGGCCTGGCCGAGCTCTCCGGCACGGCCGCGATGCTCGAGCTCGCGCGGCTGTTCCGGGGCCGCGACCTGCACAAGACGCTCGTGCTCGTCTCCACCTCGGGCGCCACCGACGGCTTCACGGGCGCACGCGCGTGGGCGGAGGAGGCGGCCGACGGGCCGATCGACGCGGTGCTCGTGCTCGGCGACGTGGCGGGCGCGCGGGTGGCGAAGCCGTGGGTCGTGCCGTGGTCGCAGGGCGCGGGGCCGCTGCCGCTGGCGCTCCAGCGCACGGTCGAGAACGC
>JBOGYU010000059.1:0-15082 GCA_050696935.1 Solirubrobacteraceae bacterium
CCGCCGCGCCGAGCGTGCGGCGGGCGAGCACGAAGGTCAGCACGAGCCCGGAGGCGGCGAGCTCGGCGAGCAGGGGCACGGCGCTCGGCCCGGCGGCGGCGAAGGTGGCGGAGAGCATGGGCACGACCCTCTCGCCCGCGCCTTGGCGATTCATTGGCGCCATCTTGGCGCCAGATTCGTTGTCCAACCTGCGCAATTTTGCCGGCGCCCCATATGTCAGAGTGCCGTGATCCACCCGAGACAGGAAGGCTGAACCGCGCGTGACCATCGAGACCACCTCCATGACGTCCAACCAGAAGCTGCTGCGCTGGGTGGAGGAGGTGGCTGCCCTGACGCGGCCGGACTCGGTCCACTGGTGTGACGGCTCGGCGGAGGAGTACGACCGATTGGCCGGCGAGCTGGTCGAGGCCGGCACCTTCGAGCGGCTGTCGGACGCCAAGCGCCCGAACTCCTACCTCGCGCTCTCGGACCCCGGGGACGTCGCGCGCGTGGAGGACCGCACGTTCATCTGCTCCAGGCACGAGGACGACGCCGGCCCCACGAACAACTGGCGCGACCCCGACGAGATGCGCCACACGCTCACGGACCTCTTCCGCGGCTCGATGCGCGGGCGCACGATGTACGTGGTGCCGTTCAGCATGGGGCCGCTCGGCTCGCGGATCGCCCAGATCGGCGTCCAGCTCACCGACTCGGCGTACGTCGCGGTCTCGATGCGGATCATGACCCGGATGGGCAAGCCCGCGCTCGACGTGCTCGGCGACGAGGGCGACTTCGTGCCGTGCCTGCACTCGGTCGGCGCGCCCGGGGACGAATCGCCGTGGCCGTGCAACGCCGACAACCGGTACATCGTCCACTTCCCCGAGACGCGCGAGATCTGGTCGTTCGGCTCCGGCTACGGCGGCAACGCGCTGCTGGGCAAGAAGTGCCTCGCGCTGCGGATCGCCTCGGCGATGGCCCGCGACGAGGGCTGGCTGGCCGAGCACATGCTGATCATCAAGGTGACGTCTCCGGAGGGCGACTCCAAGTACGTCACCGGCGCCTTCCCCAGCGCCAGCGGCAAGACCAACCTCGCGATGCTCGTCCCCGGCCTCCCCGGCTGGACGGTCGAGACGATCGGCGACGACATCGCCTGGATGAAGTTCGGCTCCGACGGGCGCCTGTACGCCGTCAACCCGGAGGCCGGCTTCTTCGGCGTGGCGCCCGGCACGGGCGAGGAGACGAACCCGAACGCGATGGCGACGATCCGCGAGAGCACGATCTTCACCAACTGCGCGCGCACCGACGACGGCGACGTGTGGTGGGAGGGGATGACCAAGCAGCCGCCGGCCCACGCGCTCGACTGGCACGGCAACGACTGGACTCCGGACGCCGACCATCCGGCGGCCCACCCCAACGCCCGCTTCACCACCCCGGCCGACCAGTGCCCCTCGATGGCGCCGGAGTGGGAGGACCCGGCCGGCGTGCCGATCGACGCGTTCATGTTCGGCGGGCGCCGCTCCACGGTGGTGCCGCTGGTGCGCGAGGCGTTCGACTGGGAGCACGCCGTCTACCTCGGCGCGACGATGAGCGCGGAGACGACCGCGGCGGCCGCCGGGCAGGTCGGCCGGCTGCGCTTCGACCCGTTCGCGATGCTGCCCTTCTGCGGCTACAACATGGCCGACCACTTCGCCCACTGGCTCCAGCTCGGGCGCCGCGAGGGAGCCGTCCTGCCGCGCGTGTTCTACGTCAACTGGTTCCGCAAGGACGACGAGGGCCGCTTCCTGTGGCCGGGCTTCGGCGAGAACGCGCGGGTGCTGGCGTGGGTGTTCCGCCGCTGCGACGGCCAGGCGGACGCGCGGGAGACGCCGATCGGGCTCGTGCCGACGGTCGAGGCGCTGGAGACCGACGGGCTCGACCTCTCCGACGAGGCGCTCGAGGCCCTGCTCACCGTGGACGAGGACAAGCTGCGGGCCGAGCTGCCGCAGGTGCGCGAGCACCTCGCCCGGTTCGGCGACCGCCTGCCCGGCGAGGTCCGGGCGCAGTTCGAGCGCCTGGAGCAGCGGTTGGGGTAGATGATGGTGCGGTGAGCCTCGCGGAGGAGACCGAGGCCGGCCAGTCGCCGGCGGCACGACTTCAGGAGCTGATCGAGGAGAGGCTGCCGCCGGACCGCGCCGGGGTGGTCGGCGCGTTCGCGAGCGCCTACCTGCGCCGGCTGACCGGCGACACCTCCGAGGGCATCTCCGCCGACGACCTGCTGGACGAGGTGGTCGGCGTGCTCGAGTTCGCGTCGGCCCGCGACGGCGACGCGGTCGCGGTGCGCGCCTTCAACCCCGAGCGCGGGCTCGGCTCGGTGGTGGAGACGAACACGGACGACCTGCCGTTCCTGGTCGACTCGGTGTCCGGCGAGCTCGAGGGGCGCGGGCTCGAGGTCACGCGGCTGCTGCACCCGATCGTCGGCGTCGAGCGCGACGAGCAGCGCCGGATCCTGCAGGTCACGAAGCCCCGGGAGGCGGCCCGCCGCGAGTCGGTCATGCACTTCGACCTCGGCCGGCGGCTCTCCGATGACGAGCTGCGCGAGGTGGAGGGCGCGGTCCGCGGTGTGCTCCACACCGTCCGCCGGGTGGTCGAGGACTTCCCCGCGATGACCGAGCGGGTGGACGACATGGTCACGGTCGCCCGCGGCGGCACGGTGCGCTACCCGCGCGACGAGGTGCACGAGGTGGCGGACTTCCTCGAGTGGCTGCTGAAGGGCAACTTCATCCTGCTCGGCGCGCGCGAGTACGACTTCTCCGAGGACGTGATCCAGGTGGTGGAGGGCTCGGGGCTGGGCATCCTGCGCGAGGAGGAGCGATCCGCCTACTGCAAGCCGGTGCCGCTCTCCGACCTGCCGCCGGGCGTCCGGGAGCGGGCGACGAGCGGCGACCTGCTGCTGGTGACCAAGAGCAACGCGCTCTCGCCCGTGCACCGGCGCGAGCGGATGGACTACGTGGGCGTGCGCCGGGTGTCGCCGAAGGGGGACATCGTCGGCGAGTCGCGCCTGCTCGGCCTGTTCACCTCCAAGGCCCACGCCGAGCCGGCGTCCGACACGCCGCTGCTGCACCGCAAGCTGCGCCAGTGCCTGGAGGGCGAGGACCTGATCGAGGGCACGCACGACTACAAGGCCGCCGTCGCGCTGTTCGACTCGTTCCCCAGGGAAGAGCTGTTCTCGGCCCCGGTCGAGGACCTGCGCCGCGCCGTGGTGGCGCTGACGGCGCTCGAGGGCTCCGACCGGGTGCGCCTGCTCGGCCGCCGCGACGCCGACGGGCGCAGCGCCGCGCTCGTCCTCGCGCTCCCGCGCGCCCGCTACAGCGCCACGCTCGTCGCGCGCATGACCGCCCTGTTCCGGCGCCGGTTCGAGACGGCCGGGGTGGAGGCCCATCACGTGCTCGACGAGGGCCAGCGCGTCCGGGTGCACTTCTCCGTGTACGCGAAGAGCGGGCTGCCCGAGGTCTCGTTCGCCGAGCTGGAGGCCGACGCGGTCGAGCTCGCGCGCACGTGGGACGACGACCTCGCCGAGCTGCTCGTGGAGCGTCACGGGCCGGTTCGCGGGCGGGCGCTGTTCAAGGACCACTCCGCGCGGTTCCCCGAGCACTACAAGGGCTACACGAGCCCGTCGATCGCGGCCGACGACATCGTCAGTGTCTCCCGGCTCGCGTCCGGCGAGGAGTTCCTCGTCTCGCTGCGGCCGATGGGCGAGGACGCGCCGACCCGGATCGCGCTCTACAAGCGGGGCGCCAAGATCGAGCTCTCGCAGGTGATGCCGATGCTCGAGGACCTCGGGCTGCGCGTCATCGAGGAGATCGCCACCCGCCTGCTCGGCGAGCAGAAGATCTGGGTGCAGGAGTTCCGCGTGCTCGGACCGGACGAGCAGCCGCTGCGCCTGGACGAATGCGGCGACCGGATGGCGGAGATGGTCGGCGCCATCTACCGCGGCGAGTCGGAGTCCGACCCGCTCAACCGGCTGGTGGTGAACGCGGGGCTCGACCTCCGGCAGGTCGCGGTCCTGCGCGCGTATCGCAAGTACCGCCAGCGGATCGGCTCGCGCTTCACCGAGGGCTACCAGAACGAGGTGCTCGCGGCCAACCCCGAGGTCACCGCCAAGCTGGTGCGCTACTTCGAGCTGCGGTTCGACCCCGCGATGGAGCCCGACGAGGCCGCCGAGGCCGCGCTGCGCGAGGAGATCCTGGCCGACCTCGAGGAGGTCCGCTCGATCGACCACGACCGCATCCTGCGCAACCAGCTCGGTGCGATCGAGGCGACGCTGCGAACCAGTGCGTTCAAGCCCGGCCGGGGCGCGACGGCGTTCAAGCTGCGCTCCGCCGACGTGCCGGCGATGCCGCAGCCGGCGCCCGCGTTCGAGATCTACGTCTACGCGGCCGACATGGAGGGGATCCACCTGCGCGGCGGGCCGATCGCGCGCGGCGGCATCCGCTTCTCGGACCGGATGGACTACCGCACCGAGGTCTACGGCCTGATGCGCGCGCAGCTGACCAAGAACGCGATCATCGTGCCGGCGGGAGCCAAGGGCGGCTTCATCGTCAAGCGCACGCCGATCGACCGCGAGGCGATCGAGCAGTCCTACGTCACCTACATCCGCTCGCTGCTCGACGTCACGGACAACCTGGTCGACGGCCGGGTGGTCCAGCCCGAGCACGTGCGCGTGCGCGACGAGGACGACACGTACCTGGTGGTGGCGGCGGACAAGGGGACGGCGACGTTCTCGGACACCGCGAACCGGGTGGCGGCGGAGTACGGCTTCTGGCTCGACGACGCCTTCGCGTCGGGCGGCTCGGTCGGCTACGACCACAAGAAGCTGGGGATCACCGCGCGCGGCGCCTGGGAGTCGGTCAAGCGCCACTTCCGCGAGCTGGGGCTCGACCCGGCGCGGGACGAGCTCACGGCCGTCGGGATCGGCGACATGTCCGGCGACGTGTTCGGCAACGGCATGCTGCTCTCGGACAGGATCCGGCTGATCGCCGCCTACGAC
The DNA here is from genome assembly GCA_050696935.1 of Solirubrobacteraceae bacterium. Taxonomy (GTDB): domain Bacteria; phylum Actinomycetota; class Thermoleophilia; order Solirubrobacterales; family Solirubrobacteraceae; genus DASSUW01. The sequence goes on from JBOGYU010000059.1 coordinate 5,006, forward strand.
CACCGGCACGTGTTCGTCGACCCCGATCCGGACCCGGCGGCGTCGTTCGCCGAGCGGCGGCGGCTGTTCGAGCTGCCCGGCTCGTCGTGGGAGGACTACGCGGTGCTGTCGGAGGGCGGCGGCGTGTACCCGCGGTCCGCGAAGTGGATCACGCTGTCGCCGCGTGCGCGCGAGGTGCTCGGGATCACCGAGGAGCGCCTGCCGCCCACCGAGGTGATCCGCGCGATCCTGCGGGCGCGGGTGGACCTGCTGTGGAACGGCGGCATCGGCACCGTGGTGAAGGCGTCGACCCAGACGGACGCCGACGCGCACGACCGCTCCAGCGATGCGATCCGGGTCGACGCCCGCGACCTGCGCTGCCGCGTGGTGGCCGAGGGCGGAAACCTCGGCCTCACCCGCCGCGCGCGCGTGGAGTACGCCACCGGCGGCGGGCTCATCAACGCGGACTTCATCGACAACTCGGCGGGCGTCGACTGCTCCGACCACGAGGTCAACCTGAAGATCCTGCTCGGGCTGGCCGAGCGCCGCGGGGAGCTCACCCGGCCTGAGCGCGACGAGCTGCTGGAGGCGGTCACCGGCGACGTGGTCGACCACGTGCTCTACGACTCGTTCCTGCAGGCGCAGATCATCGCCCAGGAGGTCGAGCGCTCGCCCGCGCGGATGTTCGCGTACGAGGACCTGGTCGCCCTGCTGGAGGAGAACGGGCTGCTCGACCGCGCGTCCGAGGACCTGCCGGCGGGCGACGAGGTTACCGAGCGCCGGCGCGCGGGGCGCGGGATGGTCCGGCCCGAGCTGGCGATCCTCGTCGCCTACGCGAAGCGCTGGGTGGCGCGGGAGCTCGAGCGCTCCGGCTTCGCGGACGACCCGTGGCTGGAGCGCGACCTGCGCGCCTACTTCCCGGGCCCGGTGGTCCAGCGCTGCGGGCACCTGCTCGGCGAGCATCCGCTGCGGACGCAGCTGATCTGCATGATCAACGCGAACTCGGTGGTGAACGCGCTCGGGCCGACGTTCGTCTCCCAGCTCGTGGCCGAGCACGGGGTTTCGGTCGGCGCGGTCGTGCGGGCCTACCGGATCGCGCGCGAGGTCACGGGCGCCGCGGCGCGCTGGGAGGCCGTCGAGCGCCTGGAGGGCGCGGAGCGCTCGGCGCAGGCGGAGCTGCTCGGAGGCATCGACGCGCTGGTGGACGCCACCGCCCGCTGGTACCTCGGGCACGCGCCCGGCGCTGGTTTGCAGGCCGCGATCGAGGCGGGGCGCGACGGCTTCGAGCGGCTGGTGCGAGCGCTCCCGGGGTTGGGGAGCGAGGAACGGCGGCGGCGGCGGGACGAGACGGTGCGGCGGCTCGCGGGCGACGGCGTCCCCGAGGATCTGGCGCGCGCCCACGCCCTGGGGCCCGAGCTGGTGCAGGCGCCGGACATGGTCGACGTGGCTTCTGCGACGGGCCGCTCGATCGAGGAGGTCGCGCGGGTGTTCTTCGCGATCGGCGCCGAGCTGCGGCTGGACTGGATGGAGCGCGAGCTGGCGCGGGTGCGGTCGGCCACGCGGATGCAGCGGTGGGCGCTGCAGGCGGTGCGCGAGGACGCGGCGCAGGCCCGGCGGGAGCTGGCCGAGTGCGCGTTGCGGGAGGCCGCGGGGGTCGAGCCGGACGACGCTGTGGCACGGTTCCTGGAGGCGCGCTCCGGGCCGGCTGCGCGGCTGGAGGCGTTCCTGCGGGCGCTGTCGCGGGAGGGGGAGCCGGATCTGGCGGGGTTGACTTTGGCGGTGCGCCAGCTCCGGGTGATCGTGGCGTGAGTTCGTTGGCGGCCCGGCGGGTCCGGCGAACGTCAACTGCGGGCATGTAGGGCGGCGGGCCCGGACCTTCGCGTCCTACCGTCCTGCCTGACTGTTGTCCTGCGACAGTAGGGCAGGAGAGTACGAAGGATCCTGCCCTGAGGGGACAGTGTCCCCCCAAAGCAGGACGCTTCGGTCCGGACCTCCTCCCCTACAAGCCGCCGTTGACGTTCGCCGGCCCCGCCGTGCCGCGACGAGGGATCAGCCGGACGGACAACGCGACCGACCGCAGCCGCGCCCGATCCGCGAGCGCGATCACGAGGGTCGGGCCGGGCCGAGGCTGCGACGCCTGCCGCCGCGACTGCACGAGCCGGGCGAGCGCGCCCCGCGGCGCCCGCCGCGGGAACACCCGGTAGCCGGACCGGGCGCTGCTGATCACGAAGTGCGCGACCCCCGCCAGCCGGAGCGACGCGTCCGCCCCCATCGGCACCCGGCTCCCGTCCCGGAACACCGCCGTGACCGTGGCCGCGCCGTCCTCACCCCAGCTCGGGAAGTGGACCTCGGCGGTGTGGCGCCGCCGGTCGCGCGAGCGGAGGCTCCACTCCGCCTGGATCCAGCGTGAGGTGAAGCGGTACTCGGTCCGTGCCGACAGGTCGCGCCGCTTGACTGTGCCGCCGGCGCGGAGCGTGCGGAACGGGGCGGCGAACGGGCGCCAGGGCGGGGACTGCGACCGTGCCCCGACGCCCTCCGGCGCCTGGAGCAGCCGGAAAGTCGCGGGACCTCGGCCGCGGGGGCGCTGGGTCGCGAGCTCGAGCCCCTCGCGGGCGTCGCGGACGACGAGCCCGAAGGCGGCGGGCGGCACGCCGCCGACGTTGGCGGCGACCTCCTGGCGGCCGTCGAACAGCCGCGCGATGTCGATGCCGCCGTAGGGGAACCCGCCCTGGTTGACGGGGACGATCGCGGTCGAGTAGCTCGGCGTGGTGACCGCCAGCCGGCCGACGTCGGGGTCGAACGCGTAAAGCGGCGGCGGCTCGGCGCTCGGCCGCCCCCCGAGCCCGGCGGCGACGGCGCGCGCGGCGTTGGCCTGCACCCGCACCGCGGCGAGCACCGAGTGCGCCGGGTTCGTCGGCTCGGCGCTCAGGTCGAACAGCAGCGCGGGCGGCAGGTCGCCGTCCTGCGGCAGCCAGCGCTCGTAGAGCGCGAACCCCTGGTCGAGCATCCGCTTGGCCCACGCGGCCCACTTCGGACCCGGCGACAGCTCGCCGCCCGCCGCGATGGCGAGCAGGCCCTGCTGGGCCAGCCCGACCTTCTTCGCCTGGTGCAGGCGCCGGAACCCGAAGCCCGTGTCCCAGTTCAGGTACCCGGCGTGCGTCCAGTAGCCGGCGAGCACGCGGCGCATCCAGCGCTGGAGGAGCCGGCGGTCGGCGGTCGCGAGGCGGCCCATCCCCTTCACCCGCGCGGCGTCCCAGAAGCGGGCGAAGGAGGCGACCACGTTCGCGTACTCGGGCGAGTCGAGGTTCCGGGCCATGTGGATCGGGCGGCCCGGCAGGTAGTGGAACCGCATGCCCGGGCCCAGGTTGCCGGCCAGCCCGCGCGCGGGGCGGCGGACGCCGCGCACGAAGCGCCGGACCTGGGCGTGCAGGTCCTGCTGGAGCAGCGAGAGGTCGCCGGTCGCCTCCGCGGCGGCCGAGTAGATCGTCGCGTACCAGTTGATCTGGTTGAGGCGGATCGCCGGATAGCGCCAGAAGCCGCTCACCGCGACCGTGTGCAGGGACTGCTGGATCCGGGCCACGAGCTCGGGCGCGAGGCCGAGCACGTCGCGCGCCCGCCAGGCGGTGGCGAGCGCCTCCGCCACCTCGGCGTCGACGACGAGGTGCTGCATGCCGATCGTGCTCGACATCGAGCCCGCCCAGCCGGGGACGTGCAGCTGCCCGAACTGGCGGCTGAGGGTCTCGGCGAACGGCGGGCCCTGGACCATCGCCGCGGCGATCGCGCGGGCGCGGTCGTCCTGGCGCGCCGGCCCCTGATGGCCGCGAAGCGCGGCGACGCCGTGCACGAGCAGGGCGTTGGCGTTGACCATCGTGTCCGACGCCATGTCGCCCGGTCGGTACAGGCCCCGCCTGCCGCGCCAGTAGTCGTTCAGGCGCTCCTGCATGCGGTCGGCGAACCGCCAGTAGTCGGCCTCCGACCAGCCTGCGGCTCGCGCCGGGGCGGGGAGCGCCAGCAGCACGAGCACGACGACCGCCGCGGCGGCGGCCGATCCGGCGAGGGCGCGTCCGGTCAGTGGGGGTGCTCGCCCGTCGCCGCGGGTGGCCGGGATTCCTCGGCGAGGGACGTGAGCTCGAGCGCGCCGCGCGCGGCCTCCTCCAGCACGCCCGTGGCCTCCTCGGGCGAGCGCGCGTACAGCTCGACGAGCAGGTGCACGACGATCTGGTCCTCGTCGTGCTTGTGGAAGCGCACGTGGGTGAAGAACTCGCGCGTGCCGTGGTCGCCGAAGGCGGCGAAGGCGAGGGAGTCGGCGGCCTCCGGCCCGGAGCAGCTCTCCACCGAGTCCGCTTCGACGGTCACCGTGCACGAGGCGACCCAGGGCGTGCCGGCGACCATGCGCTCCCAGCGGTCCTCGATCGGCTCGATCCGGCCGTTGTGGAAGACCAGGTGGGGCTGGTCGTGCATGCAGTCCAGGCACTGGACGACGGCCTCCTGCAGCTCGTCCACCACATCGGCCCGCTCACCGGTCACCGGGTCGATCCGGTGGATGCCCTCGTAGTGGACCTGGACCTCCAGCTCCTGCGACCAGCAGCGGTAGCAGCGCAGCCAGGCTCCGATCGGCGCTCCGTTCGACCCCTCCATAGAACCTCATTCTATGCTCCGCGCCGTGGCCGGCACCGTGCGCTACGACGTGGAGGGCGCGGTCGCCACCCTCACGCTCGTGGTGGTGCTGCTCGCCGCCGGCTGCGGCGAGTCCGGCCCGACGCCGGAGGAGCAGGTGCGCTCCACGGTCGCCGAGTTCGGGCGCGCGACCGAGGCCAAGGACTACCAGACGCTGTGCGACCGGCTCCTCGCTCCGGCGCTCGTCGAGGAGGTGGAGGCGATCGGCCTGCCGTGCGAGGCCGCGATGCGGCAGGCGCTGGAGGATGTGCGCGAGCCGCGGCTCACCATCGGGCGTGTGGAGGTGGACGGCGAGCGCGCGTCGGCGGACGTGCGGACGGCGGCGGCGGGGCAGGAGCCGTCGCGCGACACGCTCGAGCTGGTCCTGGTCGGCGAGTCCTGGAAGATCTCGTCGTTGGGCTCGTAGGCTGGCGAAGTCGGCCGGGACCTGGCACGATCCTGGCGGGGATGGCGGACGAGCAGATCAGCGACCGCATCGAGGCCCTCGTGAAGGAGGAGCACGAGCTGCTCGACCGCGGCGGCACCGAGCACGGGCTCGACGACGCCGGTCACGCGCGGTTGGAGGAGATCCGCGTGGAGCTCGACCGCTACTGGGACCTGCTGCGCCAGCGCCGGGCGCGCCGCGCCGCCGGCGAGGACCCGGAGGGCGCCAGCCCGCGCGACCCCGACACGGTGGAGCACTACCTGCAGTGAGCCGGGAGCGGCGGGGCGACGAGCACGAGGCGGGGCTCGACGCGGCGTCGCGGCCCGAGGCACCGGCCCCGGCGGGCGGCCTGCACGCGCACCTGCTGGCGCTCCAGCGCTCGGCGGGCAACGCCGCGGTGGCCCGGTACGTCCCGAACGTCGAGCACTCCCCGGCCGCCGGCCCGAACCTCCCGACCGGCTCGCCGCGGGGCCAGGTCGAGGGCATCGTCGTGTGCCTGGGCACGGATACCGAGGAGCTGATCGACAGCAACCACCACTGGATCGAGATCGGCGACGAGAGCTACGGCTGGTGGCCGAGCCGGCCGGTGGTGACCGAGGGCGACGAGGCGGCCGTGCTACTCGGCACGGGCTCGCCCGGGATCCTCAACGGCACCAGCCTGCCGCGCACGCGCGGTACCCCGACCCGCGACCCCCACCACGGCGATCCCGCCAACCGCTACGCCGTGATCGACCCGGGCGGTGCGTACAGCGGCCAGGCGCCCGAGGCCGCCACCCGCGCCGCCGCGGACGCGATCCGGCGGTTCGCGCGGTCCTTCGAGGCCGACTACAGCTGGAACTTCATGGGCACCGACTGCCAGGAGTTCGTGGCGCTCGCGCTCGAGGCGGCCCAGCTCGTGCGCGGCCGGCGGCAGATCCAGCCGCCGCCGGCGACGACGCCCTGACTCAGGTCTGCGTCGGGAACCCGAGGTTCACGCCGCGCTGGCTGGGGTCCGGCCAGCGGGTCGTGACGACCTTGCCGCGGGTGTAGAAGCGCACGCCGTCCGGCCCGTGGACGTGGAGGTCGCCGAACAGCGATCCCTTCCAGCCGCCGAAGGAGTGGTAGGCCATGGGCACCGGGATCGGGACGTTGATCCCGATCATCCCGGCGGCGGCCTGCTGCTCGAACAGGCGCGCGGCGCCGCCGTCGCGCGTGAAGATCGCCGCGCCGTTGCCGTACGGGCTGGCGTTCACGAGCTCGACCGCCTCCGGGTAGCTGCCGGCGCGGACGACCACCAGCACCGGGCCGAAGATCTCCTCGTCGTACACGCGCATGCCTGGCCGCACGCGGTCGAACACGCAGGGCCCGAGGAAGTGGCCGCCCTCGTGGCCCTCGACCACCAGGTCGCGGCCGTCGACCACGAGATCGGCGCCCTCGTCGACGCCCGCGTCCACCAGGCCGCGGACCTTCTCGCGGTGGCGCTCGGACACGAGCGGCCCCATGTCCGACGCCGCGTCGGTGCCCGGGCCCACCGTGAGGGCCGCGATGCGCTCGCGCAGCCGCTCCAGCAGCGGCTCCGCCACGTCGCCGACCGTGACGGCCACGGAGACGGCCATGCACCGCTGGCCGGCGGAGCCGTACGCGGCCGAGACCAGCCCGTCCGCGGCCAGGTCGAGGTCGGCGTCCGGCAGCACGACCGCGTGGTTCTTCGCCCCGCCGAGCGCCTGCACGCGCTTGCCGTGCGCCGTCCCCGTCTCGTAGACGTGCCGCGCCACCGGGGTGGAGCCCACGAATGAGACCGCGGCGATGCCCGGATGCGTGAGGATCGCGTCGACGGCCTCGCGGTCGCCGTGGACGACGGAGAACGCGCCGTCCGGCAGGCCGGCCTCGGCGAGCAGCTCCGCGAGGCGCACCGACGGCGACGGGTCCTGCTCCGACGGCTTGAGCACGAAGGCGTTGCCGCAGGCGAGCGCCACCGGCGCCATCCACAGCGGCACCATCACGGGGAAGTTGAACGGCGTGATGCCGGCGACCACGCCGAGCGGCATCCGCAGCGAGTGCGAGTCGACGCCGCCGGAGACCTGGGCGGCCATCTCGCCCTTGAGCAGGTGGCCCAGCCCGCAGGCGAACTCGATCACCTCCAGGCCCCGCGTGACCTCGCCGCGCGCGTCGGCGAACACCTTCCCGTGCTCGCGCGTGATCAGGGCGGCCAGCTCGTCGCGGTGGCGGTGGACGAGCTCGCGGAAGGCGAACAGGACCTGGGTGCGGCGGGTGAGCGACGCGGCGCCCCACTCGGCGGCGGCCGACGACGCCGCCGCGACGGCGCGGTCGACGTCCGTGGCCGACGCGAACGGCACGCGCGCGACCACCTCGCCCGTCGCCGGGTCGGTCACCTCACCGTGGCGCTCGGCGGCGCGCTCGTCGGGCCGGCCGCCGATCCAGTGCCGGAGCAGGGTTTCACTCGCGATCGTGCTCATGCCGACCATCGTGCCACGCCCGCCGCCACGAATCACCACCGCACCGTCACCACCCCGACCCGGAAATGTGACGGATCGTCGCGGGCGAGGGCGGACTAGGGGGTTCCCCGATGCCGGGGCGGGCGGGGCGCGGGAGCATCGCGGCCGATCCTCCCCACCCCTCCAAGGAGAACACGACCATGCGAAGGATGCTCACGGCCGCGGCCGTCGCGGCGGTGGCGTTGCTGGCGCCGGCGGCGATGGCGCAGGCCGCCACGATCAGCGAGGAGAGCGGCACGACGGTCTACCGGGGCGAGGGCTCCGAGGGCCTCAGCCTGCTCGTCTCCACGTTCGAGGACTGGGAGACGCAGGTGACCTACCTGCGGCTCGGCGACAGCGGCGCCGCTCGCCAGGCCGTCGTGTCCGGCGACTGCTTCGAGGCGACCGGCTACGACCAGGCCGTCCTCTGCCCCCTCGATCCCCACAAGCCCATGCGGATCGAGGGCAGCGCGGCCGCCGACGACATCGGCGTGTTCAGCGCCGACGTCCCGGACTCGATGCCGATCGAGATCCACGGCGGCGGCGGCGACGACCAGCTCGAGGACGCCTACGACAGCACCGCCGGCCGCATCCTCACCGGCGGCCCCGGCAACGACCTGCTCGAGGGCCACGGCGGCAACGACGCGATCGACGGCGGCGACGGCAACGACGAGGTCGACGGCGGCGAGGGCGACGACCAGGTCCGCGGCGGCGCCGGCGACGACGTCATGTGGGGCGACCACTACAAGGCCCCCGGCGCCGACCTGCTCGACGGCGGCCCCGGCACCGACGTCACCGAGGAGTGGAGCATCCCCGACCAGCTCAACCGCCAGCCCGCGGTCAGCGTCACGCTCGACGGCCAGGTCAACGACGGCCGGCCCGGCGAGGGCGACAACGTGGTCGGGATCGAGCACCTCGACATGTACGTCGTCGGGAGCTTCACCGGCACCGACAGCCCCGAGCGGATCAAGCTCGTCAACCCCGGCAACGACGGCGGCTCCACCCTCATCGGCAACGGCGGCGACGACGTCCTGGTCGCCAACGACTTCGACGACGCGGTGGACGGCGGGGCCGGCAACGACACCGTCGAGGGCGGCCACGGCAACGACACGGTCACGGGCGGCCCCGGGCGCGACACCATCTACGGCGACGCCACGAGCGCCCACTGCGGGTGGTACTCGTGCAAGATCCCGTTCGGCAACGACGTCATCAACGCCCGCGACGGCGAGGCCGACAACATCGACTGCGGCATCGGCACCGACCGCGCGACCGTGGACCCGAGCGACGTCGTCGCCAACTGCGAGGCGGTCGAGAGCGGGGCCCCCGCCGGCCCGGGCGGCCCGGGCGGCGGACCCGGCGCCGCCGGCCTGACCTTCAACGTCGCCGGCAAGCTCTCCGTCCGCAGGCTCGCGACCAAGGGCCTCAAGCTGCGCGTGCCGTGCAGCACCGCCTGCAAGGTCACGGGCGCCCTGCACGTCGACCGCAAGACGGCCCGCAAGCTCCGGCTCGGCCGCACGACGAGGATCGGCGGTGGGAAGGGCCGCGCGAAGCAGGCCGGCACGGCGACCGCGAGGCTGAAGGTCACTCCCAAGGCCAAGCGGCGCTTCAAGCGGCTCCGCAAGGCGACGGTGACGCTGCGCGTGACGGTCAAGCCGGCGGGCGGCACCGTGCAGCAGGGCGCGCGCAGCTCAGCCTCAAGCGCTGAGGCCGGGGGGGCGGCCGGCGCGCGCCTCGAGGGCCCGGGCGAGCTCCGGCTCGCTCAGGCCCTCGGGCTGCTCGGCGAGCCAGCGCTCGGCGGCCTGGCGGCCGCCGAGCGCCCGCAGGCCGCGCTCGCCGTGCTCGGCGGTGTAGTCCGCGAGCGCTCCGAGCCGGCGGGCGCGGGTGCGCGCGGCCGGGAGGTCGAGGCCCGCCCGATGGGCGTCGAGCGCGTCCACCAGCGCGTCGACGCCGTCGACCGGCGGCACCGACGAGACCGCGACGACGGGCACCCCCCGCTCGCCGAGCGAGCGCAGCGCCGCGCGCAGGTCGCGCACCGCTCGCTGGGCGACGGTGCCGAGGTCGGCCTTCGTGACCACCAGCACGTCGGGCACCTCCATGATCCCGGCCTTCAGGAACTGGAGCACGTCGCCGGAGCCGGGCTGCACGACGACCGCGACCGTGTCCGCCGCCTCGGCGACGTCCGTCTCGGACTGGCCGACGCCGACGGTCTCGATCACCACCACGTCGAAGGCCGCCGCGAGCGCCTGGGCGGCCGCGCGGGTCGCCGGTGCGAGGCCGCCGAGCCGCTCTCCCGCCGCGGTCGACCGGACGAACAGCCCGCGGTCGGCCGGGTCGGCCTCGATCCGCGCGCGGTCGCCCAGCAGCGCACCGCCGGAGCGCTTCGAGGTCGGGTCCACCGCCAGCACCGCGACCGTCCGCCCCCGCTCCCGCCACGCGCGCGTCAAAGCGCTCAGCAGCGTCGACTTGCCCGCCCCCGGCGGGCCGGTGACGCCGACGACGTGCGCGGGCGCCTCGCCCCCGAGC
>JBOGYU010000060.1:0-14711 GCA_050696935.1 Solirubrobacteraceae bacterium
CGTTCAGGCCCTGCGCCTCCGTCGCGCCGGCGGCGAGCGCCGCCGCGTTCTTGGCGACGCCGGCCAGCTCCACGCCCACCGGGTCGCTGGACTGCTCGCACACCACCCCGGCGCGCATGAACACGTTGGCGATGGTGAGCGCGAGCCGCGCGTCCACGCTCGCCGCCACCAGGCCGGCGCCGTCGGTCACCATCTCGCGCGCGTGCGCGGGACCGCCGACGCACGCCACCCGGTCGGCCCCGAGCTGCTGGGCCAGCAGGGTCGTCGGCGCCACCCCGTCCGGCGGCACGAGGCCCTTCGCGAGCGAGATCACCGGCGTCCGGCGCGCAAGCCCGGCGCGCTCCAGGCCCGCGATCACCTCGTCAAGCCCGCGTGAGGGCACGCCGAGGAACACGTAGTCGGCCCGCGCCAGGCCCGCCGCCATCGTCTCGATCCGCAGCTCGCGCGGGAGCTCCACCTCCGGCAGGTACTCGCGGTTCTCCCGGTCGCGCTCCAGCCGCTCGTACTGCTCGGCCGTGCGCGCCTGCAGCGTGGTGCGGAAGCCACCGCGCGCCAGCAGCACGGCCGTGGCGGTCCCGAACGAGCCGGCGCCGACCACCACGGCGCGCCGCGATCCGGGCGTGGCGATGGAGAGGCGGGGCCGCGGCGGCATCCCTGCGACCTACCCGCGGGGAGGCGCCCCGTTACCCCTCGCTCAGGGCAACTACGACGGGATCCTCTTCACGTCCACGGACGCGCGCCGCAACAAGGCCGAGTGCGAGGGCAACGTCGGCTCGGACGCGTTCAAGTCGGACACGCTGAAACGCCCAGACGCAGTTCCCGCAGGGCAAGACGGGGAACGGCTAGGCGCTACGCGAGGCCCTCGGCCAGCTCACGGCCGAGGGCCTCGCCGGCCGCCTCGATCTGCTGGAGGTCGGGCGCCTCGATCACGCGCATGAGGTCGATCATGCGCTTGCCGAACGCGTCCAGCCGGTCGGCGCCGACGATCGCGTGCAGCGGCACGCCCGCCTGACGGGCGCGGGTGCCGATCTCGCCGACGAGCTTGCCCTGGAGGGTCTGCAGGTCGAGCGCGCCCTCCCCGGTCACCACCGCGCGGGAGGCGCGCATCCGGCGGTCGAAGTCCAGTGCGTCCAGGACCCACGGGGCGCCCGGCTCGAGCACCGCGCCGTGCACGGCCCACAGTCCGCCGGAGAGCCCGCCGCCGGCCCCAGTCATCGGCACGCCGCGGGGGTCGCGGGGCCAGCGCGCGGCGAGCTTCCCCAGGCGATCCTCGAGGCGGGCGACCGTCTCGGCATCTGCGCCCTTCTGCGGGGCGAACACCTTCGCGGCGTCCTCGAACGGGGTGCGGACGTCGCACAGCACCACCAGCCGGGCGCCATGCAGCCCGCCGGCCTCCTCGATCGCCTCCAGCGCGCCCGCGCCGCCGTCGGTGGTGGCCGAGCCGCCGACCGCCACGACGACCACCTGCGCGCCGGCCTGCGTGGCCGCGGCGATCAGCTCGCCGGTGCCGTAGGTCGAGGCGGCCCACGCGTCCCGCTCGACCTCGGCGACCAGCGCGAGGCCGCTCGCGGCCGCGGTCTCCACGATCGCGGTGCCGCCGTCCTCCACGAGGCCGAAGCAGCCGTTCGTCGGCCGCCCGAGCGGGTCGTGCGCGGGCGCGGCGACCACCTCGCCCCCGAGCCCGGGCAGCAGCGCGTCCAGCGTCCCCTCGCCCCCGTCGGCCACCGGGCACAGGTCCGGCGGCATCAGCCCGGCGCGCTCGAGCCCCCGCCCGATCGCGCCCGCCACCTCCGACGCCCGGAACGTCCCCTTGAACGAATCGGGCGCGACGAGGACGGGCCGCTCCCGGACCACCATTGGCCGCATCCTGCCAAACGTGTCATGCTCGGGCGACCATGGCTAGCACCCCCATCCCGGCCACGTTCCCGACGGCGGACGAGGACGCGCTGCAGGCCTTGCAAGGGGCCGTGTCGGTGCTCGCCGCGAAATGGAGCGTCATCGTGCTCGCGCGCCTGGCCTCGGGCACGCATCGGTTCAACGAGCTGCTGCGGCAGATCGACGGCGTCTCGCGCCGGATGCTCAGCGCGACGCTGCGCCAGCTCGAGCGCGACGGGCTCGTGAAGCGCCACGTGTACGCGCGCGTGCCCGCGCGGGTGGAGTACGAGCTGTCGCCGCTGGGCGAGAATCTGCTGGTCGCGCTCGCCCCGCTCGCGGGCTGGAGCGTGGCGAACCGGACGCGGGTGACCGACGCGCGCGAGCGCTTCGACCGGTTGCAGCAGTGGCGCGCGGAGAGCGAGCAAATCCAGGCCCGCTCCGGCCCGCGGATTGTGTAGCCCGCGCCGGTCCTGCCTCGCCTTCGGCTCGTCGCCGGCTTCGCCTGGGGCCGGCGCCCTGATCGGATCGTCGCCATCCGGGCGACTTAAACGAGCAGCTGGTCCATCCCGCACTCGGCCGGCGGCTTGTCCTCCCGCCAGCGGGTGATCTTCGCGCCGTGCCGGATGCGGTCGTTGCTGGTGTGGTCGAAGGTGACCTCGACGACGAGCTCGGGGCGCAGCTCGATCCACTCGAGCTCGCGGTCGTTCGCCCACCGGCTCGGGTCGCCCATCCCGCGCTTGCCGGTCTCGTAGGCGGCCAGCCGGGCCGGCAGCTCGCGCTTCTCCTTGGCCGAGAAGCCGGAGGTGTGGCCGACGGGGCGCAGCTTCCCCGCCTCGTCGTGCAGGGCGAGGATCAGCGAGCCGACGGTGCCCTCCTCCTTGCCGGGGCGCCAGCCGATCACCACGGCGTCGATCGTCCGCACTCGCTTGACCTTCACCATGCCGGTGCGCTCGCCCGGCCGGTACGGGGCGTCGAGCTCCTTTGCGACGACGCCCTCGGCGCCGCGCAGCCACTCGTCGGCGCCGGCCGGGTCGCTCGTGGCGGGCGTGAGGTCCACGGGCGCCTCCACGAGCGCCTCCAGGCGCGCGCGCCGCTCGCGCAGGGGCAGCTCGAGCAGCACGTCGTCCTCGTGCGCGAGCAGGTCGAAGGCGACGAAGGTCGTGGGCGTCTTCTCGGCGAGCATCCGGATCCGCGACTCTGCCGGGTGCACCCGCTGGCCGAGCGCGTCGAAGTCCGGCCGGCCGTGCTCGTCGAACAGCACGATCTCGCCGTCGAGCACGTAGCGGCCGGCCGGGAAGGCCAGCTCGGGGAAGTAGCGGCGCAGCGGGCGCCCGTTGCGGGATTGCAGGTAGACGTCGTCGCCGTCCACGAAGGCGATCGAGCGGAAGCCGTCCCACTTGGGCTCGTAGCACCACCCGCCGCCGGCGGGCAGCGCCTTCTTGGAGCGGGCCAGCTGCGGGAGCAGCGGCGGGGAGAGCGGGAGCGTCATGCCCCCAAGATAAAGGGGACTGTCCCCCCGCGGCTCCGCCGAGTTCATGCGCCTCGCGGCCAAGCGCATCCAGGCGCCGCAGAAGCGGGTCGTTGCGGCGGACGACTAATCTGTCGGGCGGCAGGCAAAAGACCCCGACGGGAGGGGGATAAGACATGCACGACCTCAAGTGGCGAGCGCCGCTGCTCGCGGGTGCCGTGGCGCTCGCGGCCGCGGCACCGGCGAGCGCGCAGTACCAGCCGCCGCCGGCCGAGGAGGGCTTCGAGTACGTCTTCGACGGGACGCAGGCGTCGTTCGACCGCTGGCAGGACGTCAACGGCGCCGCCTTCACGCTGGAGACCGCACCGGGACCGAACCAGGGCGCGATGAACCCCGGCACGTCCGGCTTCGGGATGCGCTGGTACCCGGTCGAGCAGCTCGGCGACGTGGTGCTCAAGCTCGACTACATGGACGGCGGCGACCCCGACGGCCCCGTGTCCTCCAACGGCGGCGTGATGGTGCGGTTCCCGGATCCCCGGGTCCCGTTCGCCGAGCGCCCGCTGAGCTACAGCTACGACTGGCTCGGCCAGGACGGCCCGGTGCCGCCGCCGGACACGTACACCGGCACCTACTGCGGGCGGCCGGGGCCGAACGACGTCGGCCACGCCAACGGCTCGAACGCCAACGCCCACGAGCACTGGTACTCGGTCTACTGCGGCCACGAGGTCCAGGTCAACGACACGCTGCAGGGCGTCGTCGACCCGAAGAAGACCGGCTCGTTCTACAACTTCGCCGACCTGAACGCGAAGCAGTCCAGGACGAACGAGCGCACGGTCAAGGGCACCTGGCACACGATGGAGATCCGGATGGTCGGCCAGCAGTTCACGGTGCTCGTGGACGGCAACGTCATCAACCAGTTCGACAACGCGATCCCCAAGGTCGCCTCGCGCGGCGGGGACCCGCCGACCCAGGCGCGCCAGTTCGCGGCCGGCTACGTCGGGCTCCAGAGCCACGGGGGCAACGACCGCGTCTTCTACCGCCTGATCCGGGTCAAGGACCTGAGCTCCGCGGCCGTCCCGGAGAGCACCAAAGCGCCGAAGGTCACCGGCTCCGGCAAGGTCGGCCGGCCCCTCAAGTGCCACGACGGCAAGTGGCGCAACGGCGGCCAGGATCGCGAGTATGCCTGGTTCCGCAGCAACGCGATCGACCCCTCGCACCCGCGCTACCGCGCGCCCACGCAGCAGGACCTGGGCAACGTGACCGCCCCGGCCGAGTCCGAGTACGGCCCGGGCACGCTGCCCTACGCCGGCTCGCTGCAGGTCGGCAGCGGCGACCGTTACCGGCCGGTGGCCGAGGACGTGGGCAAGATCGTCCACTGCCGCGTGACCGCGACGAACGACGGCGCGACGGTGTGGGAGACTGCCACCGCGCCGGAGATCAGGTAGCGATTCAGTCCCTGCGCGGCGCCGCCGAGGCGCCGCGCATGCGACGCAGGATCGCGTCGGTCAGGCGCGGCGAGAGGCCGTTGAGGCCGAGCAGGCGGACGAACGGCGGGAAGGCGACGCTGCGCCGGTCGCGGTCCACCGCGCTGAGGACGGCGCGGGCGAGCCGGCCGGCGTCCGCGCCGCCGCCGTACCACTCGGGCATCCGGTCCTTCTCGTGGTCGTGCAGTCCCGTGGCGATCTCGCCGGGGAAGACGGTGGTCACCGAGATGCCGGACAGCTCGTGGCGCAGCGCCTCGCCGAAGGCCCGCTGGGCCGCCTTGGTGGCGCCGTAGGCGGCCGCCCACGGGAACGCCCGCAGGCCGGCGCCGGAGGAGACGATCACGAGGTGGCCGGCGGTCATGTGGTCGAGCGCAGCCCGCACGGTGTAGAGCGTCCCGAGCCAGTTCACGCGGGTCATCTCCTCCGCGCGCTCGAGGTCCTGCTCCGCGAACGGGCCGTAGTGGGCGATCCCGGCATTGGCGACGACGAGGTCGAGTCCGCCCGCGCGCTCGACGAAGCGGGCGAACGCGGCCTCCACCTGCGCGCGGTCGCCCACGTCGCACGGCACTTCGCCGGTCCGCGAGAGCCTCCCGACGGTGGCCCCGCGGGCGGTCAGCTCCTGCGCCAGCGCGTGCCCGATCCCGCGCGACGCGCCGGTCACGATCGCCCTCGTGCTCGCGTCGATCCGCATCCGGAGGCGGAGGATATGCTGAGCCCGATGTCCCACGACCACGCCACCGTCGCCGAGGAGGAGTACCTCCAGACCATCTTCTGGCTCCAGGAGGCCGGGCTCCCGATGACGGGCGCGAACGTCGCGCGCGCGATGCAGCTCTCCGCCCCGACCGTCCACGAGATGATCGGGCGCCTGGAGCGCGACGGGTACATCAAGCGAGGCCCGGACAAGGCGCTGGTGTTCACCGACCACGGGCGCGAGCACGCCGAGGGCGTGGTCCGCAGGCACCGGCTGATCGAGCGCTTCCTCACGGACGTGCTCGGGATCCCGTGGGACGACGTGCACGAGGAGGCCGAGCGGCTCGAGCACGCGATGTCGCCCAAGCTCGAGGAGCGGATGCTGGCCGCGATCGGCGACGCGAAGACCTGCCCCCACGGGCACCCGCTGAACCCCGGCGACCGGATCGACGGCGTCCCGCTGGCGGATGTCTCGCCCGGCGCGAGCGTGACCGTGCTGCGGTTCGAGAACGAGGCCGAGGACCTGCTGCACCTGTTCAAGCGCGAGGGCGTGGAGCCGGGCCTGGCCGGCGAGGTCGCCGAGGCCGACGCCGACCACGTGGTGGTGGCGTTCCCCGAGGGCCGCGCCACGCTCACGCGCTCAGTGTCGGAGACGGTGTCCGTGCTCGCCGACCCGTCGCCGCCGCCGCGCACGGCGCTGCCCGAGCAGCTCGTGCTCGCCAAGGAGCGGTACGGAAGGTAACGTCGCCCGCAGCTCGGCGCTTGCGACGAGCGAGGGCGAAACCTATGTCACGCGCGCCCGCGTCGCGTCCATCTCCCTCTGCTCGCCCCGCTCCACGATCCCGTGGATGCGGTCGATCGCGTCCCAGACGTCGACGAAGCGGGTGTAGAGCGGCGCGACGCCGAGCCGGATCGAGTCCGGCCCGCGGAAGTCGGGCACCACGCCGGCGCGCTCGATCAGCGCGCGGCAGATCGGCCACGCCTCCGGGTGGCGGAGGGAGACGTGGGAGCCGCGCCGGGCGGGGTCGCGCGGCGAGCCGAGCTCGAACCCGAGCGGCGCCAGCCGCGCGTCGTGCAGCGCGACGATCAGCTCGCACAGCGCCACCGACTTCTCGCGCAGGCGGCCCACGCCCGCCTCGGCGGTGACGCGGATGCCCTCCTCCACCGCCGCGAGGTCGAGCACCGGCGGGGTGCCGGCCAGGAAGCGGCCGATGCCGTCGACCGGGTCGTACGAGCGGTCCATCTCGAACTGGTCGCGCTGGCCGAACCAGCCCCAGATGGGGGAGCGCAGGCGGGGCTGGAGCTGCTCGGCGACGTACAGGAACGCCGGCGCGCCCGGGCCGGCGTTGAGGTACTTGTAGGTGCAGCCCACGGCGAGCTCGACGCCCGCGTCGCGCAGCCCGATCGGCATGGCGCCGGCCGAGTGCGAGAGGTCCCAGACCACGTGCGCGTCGTGCTCGCGGGCGCAGTCGGTGAGCGCCTGGAGGTCGGCGAGCGCGCCCGAGCGATAGGCGACGTGCGAGAGCACGACGAGCGCCACCGCGCCGTCGCTCATGGCCCGCTCGAGGTCGTGCGCCTGCGGCCCGTCCAGCGGGTCGGTCTCGATCAGCCGCAGCTCCAGCCCGCGCTGGTCGGCCAGGCCCTCGAGCACGTAGCGGTCGGTCGGGAAGTTGGCCGCGTCGGTGAGGAGCGCGCGCTGGGCGGAGAGGCGGCTCGCGTCCAGCACCGCGGCGCACAGCTTGAACAGGCTGACCGTGGTCGAGTCACCCACCACGACCTCGCCGGGCCGGGCGCCGAGCACCGCCTCGGCGAGCGCGTCGCCGACCCGCGCCGGGGCGTCGATCCACTCCTGCCAGCCGGAGACCAGGCGGTCGCCCCACTCCTGCACGAGGTCGCGCATGCGGTCGCGCGTGGCGGTCGGGAGGCGGCCGAGGGAGTTGCCGTCGAGGTAGATCCGCTCGGGATCGGCGATCACGAAGCGGTCGCGGAAGCCGGCCAGCGGGTCGCGCTCGTCCAGCGCCGCGGCGTCCTCCCGGGTCAGCGCTCCAGCCACTCGACCACCGCCTTCCAGGACCGCGAGCCCGGCTCGAGGTGCTCGTAGTGGCTCTCGTCGTCGACGACCACGAGGTCGCAGTCGTCGCCGGCGTTGCGGGCGGCCTCGGCGAACTCGAGCGAGATCTCGAGCGGGACGTCGCCGTCGCGGGCGCCGTGCACGAGCCGGAGCGGGACGCCGACGGGCAGGCGCCGCGCGGGCGAGGCCAGCTCGTAGCGGCGGGGCTGCTCGTCCGGTGAGCCGCCCAGCAGCTCGTGCGCGGCGGCGTTCGAGAGCTGCGACCCCTTGTGCAGGTCCAGCACCCCCGCCTGCGCGATGGCGCCGGTCAGGCGCACGCGCGGGGCGGCGCCGGGGGCGTCCTCCGGCAGTCCGGGCCGGGCGGCCGCCCACACGGCGAGCTGGCCGCCGGCGGAGTGGCCGATCGCGACGACGCGCTCGAGGTCGGCGTCCTCGTCCGCGAGCGCGTCGATCGCCGCCGCGACGTCCTCGAACGTCGCGGGCCAGCCGCCGTCGTCGCCGATGCGCCGGTACTCGACGTTCCACACGAGCCACCCGCGGTCGGCGAGGTCGCGCGCCACGCCCCACTGGAGGTTGCAGCCGTAGCGCCGGCGCCAGAAGCCGCCGTGGACCATCACCGCCACCGGGTGCGGCCCGTCCTGCGCCGGCGCGAACAGCTCGCACACCTGGGAGGGATGCTCCCCGTAGGGCCGCCGCTCAGGCACAAGCTCCGCGTGCGCGCGACACCTCGTCCGTCCGTCGTCGACCCCGCCGGCGCGGTTATGCGGTCACCCCAAGGGACCGCGCGGCCCCGGCCAGGCGGGACACGCCCTCGTCGATCTGCTCCGGCGTAACCCCTGAATAGGCCAGCCGGAGGGTGTTCTCGCCCCCCTCGAGCAGGAAGTCGGTGCCCTTGACGAAGATCACCCCGCGCTGCTTCGCGGCCACCTCGAGCTCGGCGACGCTGACCTCCTCGGGCAGGACGACCCACATGAAGTAGCCGCCCTCCGGCGGGGCGAACTGTGCTTCGGGCAGCTCCCGCCGGAGCGCGTTCACCAGCGTGTCGCGGCGCTCTCTCAGCGCCGTCTTCACCGTGTCGATCGCCTGGTCGATCCGGCCGGAGCGGCAGAACTGGTTCACGATCGACTGGGCGACCATGTTCGGCGAGATGTAGGTGTTCGTGGCGACGGCCTGGATCTGCTTGATCACCGCCTGGGGGCCGACGAGGTAGCCGACGCGGATGCCGGGGCAGACGGTCTTCGAGAACGACGAGGCGTAGACGACCTGGCCGGCGTCGTCCTGCGACAGCATCGTCGGCAGGCCCTCGCCCTCGAACCGGATCGAGATGTAGGGGTCGTCCTCGAACAGCGTGAAGTCGAACTCGTGCGCAAGCTCGAGCAGCCGGGCGCGCTTGGGGGCGCTGAGCGTGTAGCCGGCCGGGTTCTGGAAGTTGGGGATGACATGCGCGAGGGTGGGTCGGATCCGCTCCTCGCGCAGGAGGATCTCCAGCCCGTCGACGTCGATCCCGTCGGTCTCCAGCTCGACCATCCGGATGTCGGCGCCGCGGTTGCGGAGGTTCAGCAGCGTGCGGTCGTAGGTCGGCGACTCCACCACGACCGCGTCGCCCGGGTTCACCAGGAGCTGGAAGAGGAACGCGTCGGCCTGCATGGAGCCGTTGGTCACCAGCACCTGCTCGGGCGCGACGTCGTGCACCTCCGCGATGTACTCGCGCAGCGGCACGTAGCCGACCGACGTGCCGTAGGCCGTCGTGCCGCCCGGATCGGCCTCGAACGCGCGCTGGGCGGCCTCGCGCAGCCCCTCCACGTCGACGATGTCCAGCGACGGCGCCCCGCGGGCGAAGGAGATCGTGTCGGCCATGGGCGCAGGATACGCAGCAAGTGCGGCTGGCCGTACTGCGCCCGGCCGGCGGCGCGGTAGCGTGCCGCTGATGAGCGAGCCGCCGGAGCTGCGGGTCTCGGACGCCGACCGCGAGGCGACGATCGCGCGGTTGCGGTGGGCGTCGGGAGAGGGCCGCCTGAGCTTCGAGGAGCTCGCCGAGTGGGTCGAGCGCGCCGAGGCCGCGCTCACCGCCTCAGAGCTCGAGCCGTTGACCGCGGACCTGCCCGAAGGCGGCCCCGCGGCCGCTCCGGTTGCGGCCACGGCGCGTAAGCCGGTCCGCTGGACCGTGGCCCTGATGGGCGGCGCCGACCGCCGCGGTCGCTGGCGCCCGGCGCCGCGCACGAAGGTCGTGGCGGTGATGGGCGGCGCGGACATCGACCTGCGCGAGGCGCGGATCGAGGGCTCGGTCGTCGAGGTCGTCGCCGTGGCGGTGATGGGAGGGATCGACGTGATCGTGCCCGAGGACGTCGAGGTCGAGCTCGGCGGCTTCGCGCTGATGGGCGCGAACGAGAGCCCGCGCGACCCCGGCCCCACCCACGACGGAGCCCCGCTCGTCCGCATCCGCGCGTTCTCCCTGATGGGCGGCGTGTCGGCCAAGCGGCGCAAGCCAAAGCGTCCTGCCTAAAGGGGACACTGTCCCCCTAGGGCAGGACGGTACGCGCGGAGTTCGGCGATCACGGTGTGCGGGCGCTCGTAGACGTCGCCGTAGGTGAAGCGGCGGAAGTCGTCGCCGCGTGCGCGGGCCTCGCGCTCTCGCTGCCGGTCCTGCTCCCAGGCGTGGCGGGAGTGGTGGTACATGTAGCCGTCGAGCTCGACGGTCAGGCGCTGAGCGGGCCAGCGGCAGTCGACGCGGTGGGTGCCGGCGGGGCGGTTGGTCTCCGGGAGCGCGAGTCCCGCGTCTATGAGCAGCTTGAGGAAGCGTGTCTCGAGCGTGCTCAGGGTCACGTGGGCGTCGCCTTGGAGGACCGTCCGCAGCTTGCCCGCTCCCTTGGTGCGCGGCCTTCGTTCGAGGACCGCCTCGATGTGCTCGGGCTTCGTGCCCTGGAGGATCTCGGCCTCGTGGCAGGCCCTGGCCAGGGCATTGAAGGAGAGTGAGGCGGCCAGGTCTACGAGGGTTCGCGCGGTTGTCGTGATGGGGATGCCGCGCCAGGTCGTCGCGTCCTCCATGCGGCGCGAGCGGTGCGTGATGACGCCGGCGATCCGGCGCTCCGTCGGCGTGGTCACCTCGGGCGGCGGCGGCGCCCCTTTGAGAACCCCGAGCATGTAGGCGGCGGAGCGGCCGGACAACAGTGCCCCTTCCCCACAAGCCCGAACCGCAGCCAGGTACCGCGCCTCGAGGCTGGGGGCGCGGTGGCCGACCCGGTAGACGCCCGGGTACTCGGCGATCAGCGCGCCGGTGTGGAGCCGCCACTTGATCTCATCGTGGGAAACCCCAGCTTGTAGGAGCTGGGGTCGGGTGACCACGCCGTGCTCTCGGGACGCGATCCGCGCGAGTTCTCGTTCTACCGTCCTGTCCTGAGGGGCCACTGTCCCTGCTAGGCAGGACGGTGCTTCGATTCGCCCCCTTACAAGCCCCCGGCCGCGATCTCGGCGACCTCCGTCGGAGTCCGGCCGACCCGCACCCCGCGCGCCTCCAACGCCTCCTGCTTCGCCACCGCGGTGCCGGCCGTGCCGGAAACGATCGCTCCCGCGTGGCCCATGGTCTTGCCCGGCGGGGCGGTGAAGCCCGCGATGTAGGCGACCACGGGCTTGGACACGTGCGAGGCGATGAACTCGGCGGCCTCCTCCTCGGCCGAGCCGCCGATCTCGCCCGCCATCACGATCAGCTCGGTCTCGGGATCGTCCTCGAACAGCGCGAGGATGTCGATGAAGCTCGAGCCCGGCACGGGGTCGCCGCCGATCCCGACGATCGTGGAGTTGCCGAAGCCGCGCTGGGCCAGCTCGTTGCCGATCTGGTACGTCAAAGTGCCCGACCGGGACACGACGCCCACGTTGCCCTCGCTGAAGAACGCGGCGGGGATGATGCCCACGTTGGCCTTCCCGGGCGAGAGGATGCCCGGGCAGTTGGGGCCGACCAAACGCACGCCGTCATTGCGCGCGAGATGGTTGTAGACCCGCAGCTCGTCGTGCGCCGGAATCCCCTCCGTGATCGCGACGATCAGCGAGATCCCCGCGTCCTCTGCCTCGAGGATCGAGTCGGCGGCGAACCGCGGCGGCACGAAGATCATCGCGGTGTTCGCGCCGGTCTCGGCCACCGCCGCGTGGAACGTGTCGAACACCGGGATGCCCTCGACGTCCTGCCCGCCCTTGCCGGGCGTCACGCCGCTCACCACTTCGGTGCCGTAGCTCCGGTTGTTGAGCGTGTGGAAGGTGCCCTCACGGCCGGTGATGCCGGAGACGCACAGCCGCGTGTCGCTGGAGACCAGGATGCTCACGAGCCCGCCAGCTCCACCACCCGGCGCGCCGCGTCGAGCATCGTCGCCTCCGCGTGCACGTTCGGGAGGTCGGCCTCGGCCAGCAGCGCCCGGCCCTCCTTGTCGTTCGTCCCGTCCAGCCGCACCACGAACGGCACGGTCGGCTCGATCTGGCGGAACGCCTCGATCAGGCCCCGCGCCACCTCGTCGCAGCGCGTGATGCCGCCGAAGATGTTGAACAGCACGGCGGTGACGTTCTCGTTGGAGAGGATCACCTCGACCGCCTGGGTGATCGCCTCCGCCTTGGAGCCGCCCCCCGCGTCGAGGAAGTTCGCGGGCGATCCGCCGGCCTGGGCGACGACGTCCAAGGTGGACATCACGAGCCCGGCGCCGTTGCCCAGGATCCCGACGTTGCCGTCGAGCTTGACGTACGTGAGCCCGCGCTCGCGCGCCATGCGCTCCTGCGGGTCCTCACCCTCGGTGTTGCGCAGCGCCGCGTTGTCGGCGTGGCGGAACAGCGACGAGTCGTCCAAAGTCACCTTCGCGTCGAGCGCCATCACCTGCCGGTCGGCCGTGACGATCAGCGGGTTGACCTCGACGAGCATCGCCTCCTCGGCGGCGAACGCGTCGTACAGACGGTTCAGGAGCGCGCCGACCGGCCGCACCACGTCGCCGTCGACCCGCGCCTCGAACGCCAGCCGGCGGGCGTGGAAGTCCTGGAAGCCCAGCAGCGGGTCCACGTGCAGGCGGGCGATCGCCTCGGGCGACCGCTCCGCGACCTCCTCGATGTCCATCCCACCCTGGGTGGAGAGCATCACCAGCGGGCGCTTGGCCGAACGATCGAACACGATCGAGGCGTAGTACTCGGCCGCGATCTCGGACGCCGCCTCGATCCACACCTCGTGCACGGTGTGCCCGCGGATGTCCATGCCGAGGATCGCCTGCGCGTGCGCCTCCGCCTCGGGCCGGTCGTTCGCGACCTTGATGCCGCCGGCCTTCCCGCGGCCGCCGATCTGCACCTGCGCCTTGACGACGCACGGGTAGCCGATCTCGTCCGCGGCCGCCACCGCCTCCTCGACTGTCGCCGCGGGAGCGCCGGAGGGCACGGGTACGTCGTGGCGCGCGAACAGCTGCTTCCCCTGGTACTCCAGCAGGTCCATGAGCGGGCCGGGACTCTAGCGGGGATGCCATCATTCGCCGCCGCATGCCGCTGCCCAAGGAAGTCACCTTCGTCACGTTCGATGTCTACGGAACCCTCATCGACTGGGAGTCGGGCGCGTTCGACGCATTCACCAAGGAAGCTGAGCGGGACGGCTACACGCTGTCCCGCGAGGAGCTCGTCCCGCTCTTCCTGAAGACCCAGCAGGAGATCAAGGGCGGCTCGTACGAGCTGTACGCCGAGGTGCTGCGCCGCACGGCCGTCAACATCTCGCGCGAGCTCGGCTGGCCGCTGGAGCCGTCGCGCTCCGGCTTCCTGCCCGACTCGGTCGCCCGCTGGCCCCCGTTCAAGGAGACCAACACGCAGCTCGAGCGCTTCGCGAAGAAGTTCGAGATCGGGCTCGTCTCCAACATCGACGACAAGCTGCTCGGCCTCACCCGTCGCCACTTCAAGGTCGACTTCGACCTGGTGGTCACCGCGCAGCAGGTGCGCTCCTACAAGCCCGACCCGGCGCACTTCAAGGAGTGCGAGCGCCGGATCGGCGGCAAGAAGGGCTGGGTGCACGTGGCGTCGAGCTACTACTACGACGTCGAGCCGTGCGTGCAGCTCAAGATCCCCGTGATCTGGGTCAACCGCAACGGCGAGCAGCTCGAGCCGGGCGCCAAGAAGCCGACCGCCGAGGTCAAGAACCTGCTCGAGGCGGCGCGGCTGCTCGGCGCGGCGTGAGGGCCGTCGGGCTCCACGCCGACGTCATCGTCGCCACCTCGCGCGTCTACCAGACCACCTGCACCCTCGTCCGGGCCGGGGGCGAGGCGTTCTGCATCGACTCGCCGATTCTGCCCGACGAGCTGGAGATCCTGCCGGCGGTCGCCGGCCAGGCCGGCTTCACCGTCGTCGGGCTCGTGGCCACGCACGCGGACTGGGACCACCTGCTGGGCCGCTACGCCTTCCCGGAGGCGCCGCTGGGATGCGCCGAGACCAGCGCCGCGGTGCTGGTGAACGAGCCGGGCGCCGCCCAGCGGGAGCTGCGGGAGTTCGACGAGCGCTTCTACGTCGAGCGTCCGGGTCCCCTGTCGCTCCCGGGTGCGCAGTCGCTGCCGGTGCCGGGGACGGTGGAGGTCGGGGACCGTGAGCTCGAGCTGCAGCCGGCCGACGGCCACACCGAGGACGGGATGGCGATCTGGGTCCCGTGGGCGCGCGTGCTCGTGTGCGGCGACTACCTCTCTCCGGTGGAGATCCCGATGCTCACGCCGGGCGGGTCGGCGCGTGCGTACCTCGCCACGCTCGCCCGCCTGGAGCCGCTGGTGGAGGAGGCCGAGCACGTGGTGCCCGGCCACGGCGCACCGCTCGACGCTGCGCGGGCCGCCGCGATCCTGCGCGAGGACCGCGCGTACCTGGAGGCGCTGCTCGAGGACGGCGAGGCGGCGAAGCTCCCGCTCGCGCGCCGCACCGCCGAGCAGCGCCGCATCCACGCCGACAACGCGAGGAGAGTTACCTCGTGAAACATAAGGGGTCAGACCCCTTGAGTGGGGTGGGCTCGGGGGGTCAGACCCCTTGAGTGGGGCGGGCTCAGATCTGCACCGGGTCGACCGCGCGCTGGCGGCCGCCGTGTTCGAGGCCGCGCTCGAGCGGCTGAGCGCCGACCCGCCGGCGCTCGGCCGCGGCCTCGTGC
>JBOGYU010000061.1:0-14616 GCA_050696935.1 Solirubrobacteraceae bacterium
CGGCGTGGCCGTCCACGCGCTCGGCCCGCACGTCGCCGCCCACGCCCGCCCGCCGGCGCTGATACTCGGCTACGCGCGGCTCGGCGAGCCCGGGCTCGCCGAGGCCGGCAGGCGCCTGCGCGCGGCGCTCGACTGACCGCCCCCGGCTTGCGACAATCGCTGCGACCGACGCCGAAGGGAGGTTCCCCATGGAGTCCGCCGCACGGGTCCTGGTGGTCGCCAACAAGACCGCCGCCACGCCCGCGCTGCTCGACGCCGTACGCGAGCGCGCGGCCCGGGGCCCCGCCGAGTTCACGCTGCTCGTGCCGAACACCGCGCACGGCCTGCACAAGGTGGTCGACCCGGAGGACCAGTCGCAGAGCGAGGCCGAGTCGGTCCTCGAGCTCGCGCTGCCGCTGCTCGAGCAGGCCGCGGGGAGCCCCGTTGACGGGATGATCGGCGTGCCCGAGCCGCTCGCCGCGATCCAGGACGCGGTGAACCTGCACGGCTTCGACGAGCTGATCATCTCGACGCTGCCGACCCGGGTGTCGAAGTGGCTGAAGCTCGACCTCCCGCACAAGGCCGCGGGCCTGGGGCTGCCCGTCACCACCGTGACGGCGCGCGCTCGCGAGGGCGCGCAGGTGTGAGACGCGCGGGCGGCTAGCCTTCGCCGCCCGTGTCGCCCTTCTGGCTCTGGATGCAGGTGCTGATCGTCGTGCTCGTGCTCGCGGGCATGATCATCGCGCTGACCAAGATCTGAGCCGGGCCAGCACGCCGCGGTCGGGGGCCAGCGGCGGCCGCTCGGGCAGGGAGTCGCCCGCGAGGATCGCCGCGGGGGCGGCGCCCGCCATCCACCGGCGCTGGTCGTCGTCCAGCGCGTCCGCGGTGGCGCGCAGGTCGGGCCCGCGGTACACCGCGTCGTGGGCGTCGCTGGCGAGGACGTGCACGATGCCGTGCCGGAGCATCGCCGTCGCCGCGCGGCGGGCGGTCTCGCCGAACAGCCCCGCGAACGAGCCGGTCGTGACCTGCGCCAGCGCGCCGCCCTCGACCAGCCGCGCGAGCCGGGACGGGTCCTTCTGGAAGGTGGGCGAGCGCTCGGGGTGTGCGAGGAGCACGTCGAACCCGCGCTCGCGCAGGTCGGCCACCATCGCCTCCATCCGGCTGTCGACCGGCGAGAACGGGCACTCGAGCAGCACGCAGCGGCCGCCGCCAAGGGCGAAGGCGCGCAACGCGGCGTCGTCGAGGTCCGGCAGCCGGCCGGGGGACACCTCGCCGCCGGGCAGCAGCTCGAGCTCGACCTCCTCCTCCGCCAGCCGCGCCACAAGCGCCTCGCGCGCCGCCTCCAGGTCGGCCGCCTGGAGCCCGAAGCCGCGGTTCACGTGCGACGTCGTGGCCATCGCCCGCGTCCCGCCGGCGACGGCGACGCGGGCCATCGCCACGGCGGCGTCCATCGACTCGGGGCCGTCGTCCAACCCCGGGAGGATGTGGGCATGGAGGTCGATCATCGCCTCTATGATCGCGCCCCGACGAGCAGCGGCGACGCGAGGGAGTTGGGATGTTCCAGTCGATCGTGGTGGGCACCGACGGGTCCGAGACCGCCGGCGAGGCGGTGCGCGAGGCGGTCGAGCTGGCCAAGGCGGTCGGCGCCTCCATCGACGTCGTCTCCGCCTACGAGCCGGTGTCCAGCCAGCGGCTGCGCGAGGAGGCCCGGCAGGCGCCCGAGGACCTGCAGTGGATGGTCAACCCGCGCGAGGACGTCGACGCGACGCTGAAGGAGGCCGCCGAGCGCGTGGGGGACGCCGGCGTCGACGTGAAGACCTATGCCCGCGAGGGCGATCCGGCCGACGCGATCCTCGACGTCGCGGAGGAGCGGGGCGCCGACCTGATCGTCGTCGGCAACAAGGGCATGACCGGCGCGAAGCGCTTCCTGCTCGGGTCGGTCCCGAACAAGGTCTCCCATCACGCACCGTGCTCGGTGCTGATCATCCGGACGACGTAGCTCAGCGCAACGGGTCGGTGGCCGCGGCCGCGTCGAGCCGCCCCGCGCCGTATGTCTCGTCGTAGCCGGGCAGGCCGACGTCCGTGGCCGTCGCCTCCAGGCGCTTCTCCACCTCGCGCGGGGGCGGGCGGCGACCGATCACGCGCGACGCGATCACCAGCGCGGCGGCGGCGGAGACGTGCGGAGCCGACATCGAGGTGCCGACGAACCCACCGGGCAGGCCGAAGCGGCGGAAGCTCGCCGCGCTCCGCGCCGACCCGAACGCGGACGCCCACGGGTAGGTCACCTGGAAGATGTCGCGCCCCGCGGGGTCGACGCCCTGGGGGCAGCCGGCGTCCGACGGGTCGTCCGAGCCGCCGCCCGGCGCCGCGATGTCCATCCCCCGGCCGGTGTTCGAGTAGTCCGCCTTGCAGCCGTGCTCGGTGGTCGCGCCGACGCCGATCACGGTCCGGTAGCGGGCGGGGTAGGCGAGCGACTGGCGGGCCTGGTTGCCGGCGGCGGCGACCACGACCACGCCGCGGCGGCGGGCGAAGCGCAGGGCGGCGAGCAGGTCGGGGATCTCGCTCGCGGTGACCTGGCGCGAGCCGTCGTCGAACTCGAACGACAGGTTGATGACGTCGGCGCCGTGGCGGACGGCCCAGCGGACGCCGGCCGTGATGTCCACGCTGTCGCCCGCGCCGCTCTCGTCGAGCACCCGCACCGGCATGATGCGGGCGCCGTAGGCCAGGCCGGTGACGCCGCGCTCGTTGTGCGTGCTCTCCCCGATCGTGCTCGCGACGTGGGTGCCGTGGCCGTTCTCGTCGTTCGGGAAGCGGTCGTTGTCCACGAAGTCGTAGCCGCGCACGAAGTCGCCGCGCGAGAAGTCCGGCGAGCGGCGGAAGCGCCGGCGGGTCGCGTAGGCCACCCCTGTGTCCAGCACCGCGACGACGGCGCCGCGGCCCCCCGGCCGCCCCACGTCGATCAGGTGCTGCCACGCGTCCGGCGCGTTGACGCCCGCACCGGCGAGGAAGTTCCACTGCATCTGCTGCCAGCCGCCGTGTGTGTCCCCCTCGCCGGGGTCGTTCGGGAAGAAGGCGCTGATGCGGGCGATGTGGTTCGGCGCGGCCGACGCGACCTCCGGCCGCGCGCGCAGCTCGCGCACGGTCTCGGCCACGCTCTGCCCGTCGGTGATCTGCAGCACCCGCGTGCGGGGCGCGAACGCGCGCGGCGCCCCGACCCCCGTCTCCCGCTGCACGGCGGTACGGTCGCGCCGGTCGGCCTCGGGGGAGTAGCGCACCAGGATCTCTCCCGGCACGTACGATGCGCCCTGCCGCGCGGCCGTGGCGCCGACCTCCGCCGCGGCGGCCGGCGGGGCGGCCAGGATCGTCGCGGCGAGGAGCGTGGGGAGGAGGCGGGACGGCTTGGGCATGGTCTGGCGGCGACGGAAGCGCCGAAAGCGGTGCGCCGTCCGTAGAGAGAACATTGTCGTCACGCGGAAGTTGCACGACAAGCCCGGAAGGTGCCTTCTCTGACCAGTTCCCGTGACGAGTTCTTCATGCGCCTGGCGCTGGGCGAGGCCGAGCGCGCGCTCGGGCACGACGACGTGCCGGTCGGCGCGGTGATCGCCCACGGCGACGAGGCGATCGGGTCGGGTCACAACGAGCGCGAGCTGCGCGAGGACCCGACCGCCCACGCCGAGATGATCGCGATCGCGCGGGCGTCGGCCGCGCTCGGCTCCTGGCGGCTGCTCGACACCACGCTCTACGTCACGCTCGAGCCGTGCGCCATGTGCGCGGGCGCGATCGTCCTCGGCCGCGTCCCGCGCGTCGTGTTCGGCGCCGCCGATCCCAAGGCGGGCGCCGCCGGCTCGGTGCTCGACATCCTCGCCGAGCCGCGGCTCAACCACCGCCCCGAGGTCACCCGCGGCGTGCTCGCGACCGAGTGCGCCGAGCTCCTGCTGACGTTCTTCCGCTCCCGCCGGTAATCGCTACCCTCCTGGACGCCCCGGAGGGGTGCCGGAGTGGTTGAACGGGGCGGTCTCGAAAACCGTTGTGGGCTATTCGGTCCACCGAGGGTTCGAATCCCTCCCCCTCCGCTGTTACGCCGGAATCCTCAGCAGTAGAGCGAGATCTGTGGACGGCCGCGGCGTCGCGGCCGACGACACCCGCCAAACGGATTGGGGAAGTCGATGTCATGAAGGACGAGGCTGACCTTGATGGCCTTCTCGACCGCTTGCTGGGCGTGAAACCCGACGACGTCGTGCTCCATGGTCGCGTCCTCGGCGAGACGGCGACACGCGCGAAGATCACTCTCCGCGCGCCGCAGGAGCACGCCGGCGACCTCAAGTTGCTCAGGACTCGGCGATGACCCGGCCATCGCGGAGCGCGTTGTGGACCATTGTTCCTCGCACCTTCGCGCGCCGGCCTGCGAGGGCCTCGTCGAGCACGATGATGTCGACTGGGACCCCGATGTCGCCGAGCGCGCGGCGCAGGCGAACCGCTTCGGCGATGCGATCGTCGACGGAGCGCTCGATCACGAGGAAATCGAGATCACTGTCCGCAGTGGCCTCGCCGCGCGCTCCCGAGCCGAACAGGATCACGCGCGCCGGCGAACCCGCGGCGTCCGCCAAGATCCGCCCGGCGCGCTCGATGATCGACGCATTCGTCATGAGCACGACGGTATCGCGCAGGCCGGACCCGCTGGGAGGTCATCGCCGAGATCGAGCGCGAGTGGACGGCACGGCTGGGAGCGGGGAAGATGCGACAGCTTCGCGAGCTGCTCCAGGAGCTCAACGAGAGTCTCAAGGCTCCTGCCGACTGAGCACCCACGAATCCCAAACTCGCCCGATCCGTCCGGCGGGGCGCGAGCTACCGCCGTTCGACCGTCGTGTTGAACGGGAGGACGAAGAACGGCCCGAACACGGTCGCCTGATCGGTGCCCGGACCGAGGTTCAGGTTCGCCGTCTGATGGCACGTGCCGCGATCCACGATCCGGTGCACGGCCTCCCCCGTGGTCCGGTCGATGTTGACGCGGCCGGTGAGCGAGGCGCGGTCGCGCACGCGGCCTGCGGCGTCCACGATGAAGGCGTGGATGGGGGCCGTCGAGGCGAATGAGCTCGGGGTCATGACGTCGTGCACGAGGTCCGTCACCAGCAGTCGCAGCCGCTCGCCGCTCTCGTCGGTCACGACGGCGTCGAGCGTGCCGACGAACGTCAGGATCGTCGGGAAGCGCTGGGCGAAGGCGGGCGTGTAGGGAAGCGGCCGGGCCTCGGTGCTCGATGCGCGCTGCGTGACCTCGAAGATCCCCGAGGCGATGCGGTAGGTCCCGTTCTCGCACTCGATCGGCCGCAGGTTGGGGGCCACCGCACCGAGGTCGGTCTGCGTCTCCTGGATGGGGAAGCCGGCCTCGGGGATGCCGAAGCGCTCCTCGTCGATGCGCGTGCGGACGGCGTGCTTGCTCAGCTTGGCCCGGAACCCGGGGCCCTCCGCCTTGACCCGCCCCTGGCTCTCCTTGATCTCGAACCCGGGCGCGCCCTGCTGGGCGGGCGCGGGTCCCGCGAACAACGCGGCGAGCGCCACAGCCACGACGGCTATCTGTGCGAGCCTCTTCACGATGCCTCCCTCCTCCTGGTGCCGCGCGACGATACCGGTCGAGATCCGCCGCCCGCAGCGCGACCGCGAGCGGCGGCGTCGGAGCATCGCGGTGGAGAAGTGCTGAAAGCCCGCAGACGGAGCCGCTCGGTTACGCCTGCACGGCAGGGAGGAGGAGGCCGATCAGGATCGCGATGATGGCGATCACGACCAGCTGCTGGGGCTCGGCCTCCACGGGCGGCAGGTCCGTGTCGCCTCCGATTACAACCTTCGAGGCGTCGGGGTCGAGTCTCGGCGCCTCAGCGGTGTCAAGCGTCCGAAGCGTCTCCATGTCCACACCCGCGACTGCGCCTCTTTGAGTGCCGTCGGGGAGGAGGATCCAGCCTCCCACCAGGAGGCGATTCGGCTGCTTGCCGACGGCGAAGTGGAGCCCACCATCGCGCTGCCGGATCCGCCTGGCGCGGAACCGCCGCTTCTGGCCGTGGATCTCGACCGTGCCGGTGGCCCGCCTGCCGGCGATCCGCACCCGGCCCAGTCGCTCGCCGGTCGTGCCTGCATGCAGCGGCGCTCGGCCGTCTCGCAGCCGGCTGTGCTTGATCCATCGGCTGACACTGCCGTTGTCGCACACATAGCCGCCGACCTTGCGGCCGTCCTTGAGCACGGCGATGTAGGCGTCCGACCCCTGCACCCGGCCGACGAAGGTCGATGCCCTCGCATCGTCTGAACTTGGGCCGGCGCTCACGACGATCGCTGCCGCGAGCACCGCCGCCCCGATCCACCGCGGGGCGCTCATCCCTGCCCCTTGATGTGGTCGATGACGTGGTTGAACTCGTCGGTGGGCGAGAAGTCCACGTACTCGGAGTCCTCGAGCGCCTCGGGCGCGTGCCCGGGGGCCCAGTAGAAGGCCTGGCCGGCCTCGTACACCTGCTCGCCGTCCCGCGTGTGCATCTTCACGCGACCCTCGAGGAGGTAGCCCCAGTGCGGGCACTGGCAGAGGTCGTCCGGGAGTCCGGCGAGGGCGGGCCTGAAGTCGGCGCCCTTCGGCACGCGCACGAATGCCGTGGTCATGCCGCCGCCCAGCTCCCGCATCCGCAGCTCGACGCCGTCGCCCTCGATCGCGACCGGCGCCTCCGCCCGTGAAATCGCCCTCATCGCTTCCTCCTTGGTAGTGGCTTGCGTTGATCCAGCCTCGCGGGCACGCGTTCTTGAAACGTTCCTCGCCGGCACAGGTGATAGGCGGCAAGGTGCGGAGGGGCGTATGCGCTTCCCGCAATCATATTCGGTCGAGCGACCGACCGGTCGCTGACAGTACCACAGCGGGGCTTGACCAACAAGGCAGGAGCCGTGATAGTGTGCGGGTAATGTCATCGGTCGAGCGACCGAAAGCCGTCGATGAGACAGGCGGTCAGCCTCGCAGCACAAGCGCGACTCAAGAGGCGATCCTCGAAGCGGCCCGGCGGTGCTTGCTCGCGGATGGTTTTGCGCGGCTGTCGACCCGGAGCGTGGCCAGCGCGGCCGGCGTTCCGCTGAGCCAGCTCCACTACCACTTCGGATCAAAGCGGCAGCTCATCCTCGACGTGCTCGAGGCCGAGGACGCGCGCCGCCTCGCCCGCCAGACCTTCATGTATGCCGAGGAGCGCCCGCTCTGGCAGCGCTACGAACAGGCCTGCGACTTTCTGGAGGACGACGTCGAGTCGGGCTACGTCCGGGTGCTCCAAGAGATGATCGCGGCGGGCTGGTCAGACCCGGCGATCGGCACCCGAGTGCGCGAGCTGCTGCAGGGGTGGCTGGACCTGGTCACCAGCGTCACGAGGGAGGCCGAGAGCAGGTTCGGCCCCCTCGGTCCGTTTCCGGCCGAGGAGGTCGCCGCGCTGGTGGGCCAGGCGTTCATGGGGGGCGAGGCGATGCTGCTGCTCGGCTTCGACCGGGGGGAGTGGCCCGTCCGCAGCGCGCTGCGTCGGGTCGGCGTGCTCATCCGCCAGTTCGAGGAAGGCGGTGGCCCCGATTCGAGCACGCGAGCCTGATCTCGTCGGCACGGTCGAGGTCGGGGGCGTCACGATCGAGTACCAGACGTTCGGCGACGTCGGGCCCGCGATCATCTTGATGCCGACCTGGTGCGTCGTCGACTCGCGGGCCTGGAAGCTCCAGGTGCCGTACCTGTCGCGCCACTTTCGCGTGGTGACCTGGGACGGCCCGGGCAACGGTGGCTCCTCGCGCCCGCTCGACCCCGGGGCGTACACCGCGGCGGCGCACGTGCGCTACGCGCTCGCGGTCCTCGATGCCGTCGCGATCGACCGCGCCACCGCGGTGGCGTCGTCGGGAGGGACGCACCGGACGCTGCAGCTGGCGGCGGACCACCCCGAGCGGATCGAGGCCGTCGCCCTCGTCGGCCCTAGGAGCGATCTGGTCGAGGACCCGCCCAGCGAGGTCGGCGCCGCACTCGCCGCCGGCGACCTCGACCGCTTCCTCAACGTCTTCATGGCCGCTGCCTTCAGCGAGCCGCATTCCACCAAGGCTTTCGAGGACGGCGTCGAGTGGGGGCACGGGACGACGATGGAGATCCTGCAGATCGCATCTGTGGCCGATCGTCCGGGCGACCTCGCCGCCTACCGCTCGACGTGCGGGCGGATCGGACAACCGGTCCTCATCGTCCAGGGCAGCGATGATCGGCTCACGCCCGAGCACCACGGAAGGTCCCTGGCCGACGCGATCGGTGACAACGCCCGGGCGGTCGTCATCGAGGGCGGTGGGCATCGCGGCGACCTGCGCGATCCCGTCCGGCTCTCGGTCCTGGTCCGCGACTTCGTTCGCTCCGTCACGGGCTCGGCCGAGCGGCCAGACCGGTGGGCTCGCTCGACGGCGAGGCCGCCGCGCGCGCTCTTCCTCTCCTCGCCGATCGGCCTCGGCCACGCTCGTCGCGACGTCGTGATCGCCCGCGAGCTTCGCAAGCTGAAACCCGAGCTCGAGATCACCTGGCTCGCGCAGGAGCCCGTGACGAGGGTGCTGCGCGAGGCCGGCGAGCCGATCCACCCCGCGAGCCGCGCCCTAGCAAGCGAGTCGGCCCACTTCGCCAGCGAATCCTCCGGTCACAGCCTCCACTGCTTCCAGGCCTGGCGGCGGATGGACGAGCTGCTCGTGGCCAACTTCATGGTGCTCCACGACGTGCTCGAGGAGGAGCGCTACGACCTGATCGTCGGCGACGAGGCGTGGGAGGCGGACCACTTCCTCCACGAGAACCCAGAGCTCAAGCGGGGCGCCTTCGCCTGGCTCACCGACTTCGTCGGCTGGCTCCCCACCGACGACGGGCAACCCGAGGACGGCGTGCTCGCTGCCGACTACAACGCCGAGATGCTCGAGCACGTCGCCCGCTACCCGTGGGTCCGCGACCGGGCGCTCTTCGTCGGCAACCCCGACGACATCGTCCCGCACAGCTTCGGTCCGGGCCTGCCCGCGATCCGGGAGTGGACCGAGCAGCACTACGCGTTCCCCGGCTACATCACCGGCCTCGCCGCCGACGCGCCCAACGTCGAGCAGCTCCGTGGCGACCTCGGCCTCGAGCCCGACGAGCGGATCTGCATCGCAACCGTCGGCGGCTCCGGGGTCGGCACGACCCTGCTGCGGGCCATCACCGACGCCTTTCCACTGGCCAGGGAGACGCGGCCCGAGCTGAGGCTGCTGGTCGTCGCCGGGCCCCGGATCGACCCCGGCTCGCTCGGTCACCCGCCCGGCGGCGTCACGGTGACGGGCTACGTCCCCGACCTCCCCGGGCGCCTCGCCGCCTGCGACCTTGCGATCGTGCAGGGCGGGCTCACGACCGCGATGGAGCTCACGGCCCACCGCCGCCCATTCCTCTACTTCCCCCTGCACCGGCACTGCGAGCAGCAGATCCACGTGCCCCACCGGCTCGACCGCTACCGCGCCGGCCGCAGGATGGATCTCGCCACGACTACGGCCGACGACCTCGCGACCGCCATCGTCGACGAGCTCGACCGACCGCTCGACTACCTGCCCGTCGAGACGGACGGTGCCCAACGCGCCGCTGAACTCATCCACGAACTTGTGTGACGTTCCTCATGTAGGGTCGGTCCAGGGATCCGACAGGCGATGGCCTCTGAACCGCAGGACGGCAGCGTCCGCATCGAGTTGCTCGGGCGGTTTCGTGTCGTGATCCACGGCGGTGAAGTCGCGGCGGATGTGTGGCCGGGCCGTCGCGCGGCCGAGCTGGTGCAGCTTCTGGCGCTTGCCGACGGGCATCGCCTCGCGCGTGACCAGGTGGTGGAGGCGCTGTGGCCCCACCTCGGAGTCGAGGCCGGCGCCGCGAACCTGCGCAAGGCCGCCCATCACGCCAGGCAGGCGCTTGCGAGTCCGGAGGCGGTCGTCCTCCGCGGCGGGCAGGTCGCCGTGTTCCCGGCGCGGCCGGTCGAGACCGATGTCGCCCACTTCGAGGCTCAGAGCCGCGCGGCGTTGGCTCGAGGCGATGGGGCTGCCTGTGCGGCCGCCGCGTCTGCCTACACCGGCGATCTGCTCCCTGACGCTCTGTATGAGGAGTGGGCCCAGGCGCCGCGGGAGCGCCTGCGATCACGTTATGTGGAGCTGCTTCGAGGCAGCGGCCAGTGGGAGCGATTGGTCGAGGTCGAGCCGACCGACGAGCCGGCGTACCAGGAGTTGATGCGGCGCGAGTTGGGCGCCGGCAGTCGTCCCGCCGCGATCCGCTGGTACGGGCGGCTGCGGACCGCGTTGCGACGCGAGCTGGGGATCCTGCCGAGTGGCGACACGATGGCGATATACGACGAGTGCGTCGCGGGGTTGGGGATCGCCGAGCCCGCCTTCGTGGGCCGCCAGCTCGAGCTCGCGAGGGCTGCTGCCCTGCTGCGGTCGCAGCCGGGCGGCGAACTCGGCCCGCTTGCCGTGCGCGGCCCGCCGGGCATAGGAAAGTCGGCGCTCTGCCGGGAGCTGGCGCGGCTCGCACGGGCCGAGGGGTGGATCGTGATCGCCGTCGCGGCCACCGAGGCGGGCGGCCCGTACGCGCCCCTCGTGAGCGTGGCCGAGCAGCTCGTGGCCGGGGACCGGGCTCTGCTCGATGCCGTAGGCACGCCGGCGCGCTCGGTGCTGGCCGGGCTGACCGCTCCGGCCGCGCCGGACGCGCCGCTGGAGAGCCCGCTCACCCGCCACCGTGTGATAGGTGCGTTCCGCCGCCTGCTCCTGGCCGCCGGCGGTGGCGCCGCCGTTGCGCTGATCGTCGACGATGCGCACCTCGCGGATCAGGCCACGATCGATGTGTTGCATCACCTCGGCTCCACCGCCGGGACGCCAGTGCTGGCCGTGCTCGCGTACCGCCCGGAGGCGGCACCCGAGAGCCTGATTCGGGGAATGGCGAGGCTGGCGCGGCGCGGCAACGCCGTGGAGATCGACCTCGTGCCGCTCGATCGTGAGGAGGCGGCCGCGCTCGTGGCGGCGGCCGCCCCGACGCCGCGGAATGCCGAGGTCGTGAATCGGATCATCGATCTCGGGCAGGGCAATCCCTTCCTCACGCTCGAGCTCGCCCAGAGTGCCGTTGCCGGTGTCCCGGCGCTCGTGGCGACGGCCCGAGACGCCGTCGCCTCCAGGTTCCTCGACCTCGACGAGCGCGCCGTGGCGATGCTGCGACGGCTGGCGCTCGCCGGCGACGATCTTGATCCTTCCAGCGTCGTGGCGCTGACCGGCTCCTCGGAAGCGGAGGCGTTCGGGCTGCTGGACGTCGCCCTGGTCGCCGGGGTCCTCGTCGTGGATGGTGCGCGCTACCGGTTCCGTCACGAGCTGGTCCGCCAAGCTCTGGTCGAACAGCTCGCGCCGCACCAGCGGCTCGCGATCCACCGCGACACAGCGCGCCGCCTGGCGGGCACCGACGCGGCGCCGGGTCTGATCGCCCGTCACTGGCTCGACGGCGGCCGTTCGGACGAGGCCACCGACTGGCTGCTGGCTGCGGCCAGGCAAGCGGTGAGGCTCGGCGCGTTCGCCGACGCGCTCGTTCACCTGGGACCGGTGCTCGATCACGCACCGGACCACAGCGACGCGCTCCTCCTGCGAGCGGAAGCACTGGACGCGCGCGGCGACAGCGGCGCACTGGCGGCCTACGCCGCCGCGGCGCGGGTCGTCGGCGAGCCGGCGGCGCAGGAGATCAGGGCAAAGCAGGCACTCGCCCAGATCAAGCGCGGTGATCCGGCCGGCGCCCTTCGGGTCCTCGAAGGAGTCGAGCCCGTGACGGTCGACGGGCGCTTGGCGCATGCGCTCGCGCTCAGCGGCGCCGCAGCGCTCGGATTCGGCGACCCCCGGAGCGGCACCGTGAAGGCCGCCGAGGCTCGCCGGCTCGCCCTGCGGTCGGCGGATCCGGCCGCCGTCGTCGTTGCGTCGTGGGCCCAGGCGGCCGCCGCGCACGCCCGTGGCGAGCTGCGCAACAGCGTGCGCGCCGACTTGCACGAGACTCACGCACTACCCAAGCTGGCCGTCAGCGTCTTCGACGGCCAGCTCTGCATCACGCAGAGGCTCCTCTACGGGGCGCGGCCGTATCCCGATGTCATCTCGTTCGCGGACTCCCTCGCGGCAGAGGCCGAGCGGCTCGGTGCCGCGCGCGGGCGCGCGTTCGCGCTGACGATACGCGGCGAGGCGAAGCTGCTCGCCGGACAGCTCGACGAAGCGGACGCCGATCTCGCCGCGGGTGCCGAGCTTCACCGCCGGATCGCGTCAGCAACCGGCGAGTCCTTCGCGCTGCAGCGGCGAGCAGAGGTCGCGCTCCACCGCGGCCTTCACGCAGAGGCCGTCGCGTTCCTCGACGAGGCGCTGGCGGTCGCCCGCGACTCCGATGTCGGCTTCCACCTCCTCGATCGCATCTACGGAACGCGCGTTGCCGCCGCCCTGGACCCGGCGTCCGCTCTGGCCGCGCTCGAGGAGGCGGAGGCTGCCGTGCGCGGCCCCATGGAAACCTGTCCGGGTTGCAGGATCACGCTCGCCGTCCCGGCCGCGATCGCGGCCGCGCGCGCCGGAGACCTCGAGCGTGCGGCCCGGTGGGAAAAGGCCGCGGAGTTCCTGGCCACGGTCGTGATGCGTCTGCCCGCCTGGTACGCGGCGCTCGACGAGGTCAAGGGCCACCGCGCACAAGCCGGCGGCGAGGCGGTCGCCGCATGCGACCACTTTCAAACGGCCGCCGCCGGCTTCAGAGCCTCCGGCCAGCCGCTCGACGAGGACCGCTGCGAGGCCCTCGCGGCGAACCTGGCTCCGCCGGGGTCATGAGGGTTGACAAGCGGCGCATCGGCACCGCTCTGGCCACGCGCGTCTTCAACCCGCTCGTGAAGTGGGCCGTGCGCCGGGGAATCGCGCCGCGCAGCTACGCGATCCTCGAGACCACCGGGCGGCGATCGGGGGAGGCGCGCCGCACGCCCGTCGGCCACGTGCTCGAGGACGACACGATCTGGGTCGTCGCCGAGCACGGCGGCCGCGCCGGCTACGTCCGCAACCTGCAAGCCGACCAGCGCGTGCGCATCAAGGTCCGCGGCGACTGGCGCACCGGTACGGCGCACGTCGTGCCCGACGACGACCCGCACGAGCGGCTGCGCAAGATGGGGTTGCGCTTCAACGCGCTCGTCGTGCGCGCAATGGGCACCGAGCTGCTCACGGTCAGGATCGACCTCGACCCGACAGGGCCGGGAATCGGAAGGACTATGGGCGCGATGAGTTCTGACCCGTTGGACGGTCTGTAGGGGGCGTGGCTTGTCTGACTCCGAGTAGAGGTGATGCGTGGCCAAGGTCGTGGCTGGGATCACAACGTCGGTCGACGGATACATCACGGGGCCGCACGACGGCCCGGACAAAGGGCTCGGAGACGGCGGGGAACGGCTTCACTACTGGGTGTTCGGTGGGGCGTGGACATATGCCGACGAGCCGACGGGCGAGCCGACCGGCGAGGACGCCGCGTGGCTGGCGGAGGTCAGCTCGCGGGTCGGGGCGGTGGTCGCCGGGCGCGGCACCTATGAGGCGGCTCGACACTGGGGCGACAAGAACCCTTGGGGATTGCCGTTCTTCATCGTGACGCACCGGCCGGAGGAAGAGCCGGACGGCGGGGAGTTCACGTTCGTGTCGGGAGTCGAGGCCGCGGTCGAGCGCGCGATCGAGTCGGCCGGCGGCAATGACGTCAACGTCATGGGGGGAGCCGACACCATTCGTCAGGCGCTCGAGGCCGGGATCGTCGACGAGCTGACCATCATCATCGCGCCGGTCGTCCTCGGTGGCGGCAAGCGACTGTTCGAGGGCTTCTCACAGTCGCTGGACCTGGAGCACCTCGGGGTGCGGCAGTCGCCGTTCGCGACGTTCATCGACTACGCGGTCAAGCGCTCGTGACCCCCGACCGGGCGGGCGCCCGCTCGCCGCGGCGGCGCGGGAGGCCGCGCCGCCGCGTTGCCGAGCGTCGGGGTCAGTGGGCGGGCCGGAAGTAGGACTGGCGCGCCCAGCGCACGACCTTCTCTCCGATCTCCGCGCCCTGGGTGTCGGCGGTGCGGAAGTGGATGCCGCCCCAAATGCGGGCTTCGATGATCTCGTCCAGCAGATCGGAGAACCGCTCGAAGTGCCGCGGGCGCCCCGGGAAGCGCGGGCTGGAGACGTCGAAGGCGATCCGGTCGCGGCCGAAGAACTCCTGCAATGCGTTGACCACCGCGCCGGTGACGCAGCCGTGTCACGAGGGGTGCTCCGGGAAGTTCGGCGTCGCGAGCGCCGGCGCCGTCGGCGTGGCCCGCCATCGTCTGGTCCGCGGTCCGGGTGGTGCTGTCGAACGCGCCGACGCGCTTGACCTCGTTGAGCTCCCGCGCATATGCGCGGCTGGTGAGATCGTTCGGGCCATCCGAGACGAACCGGCCGGCGTCGGGGATCAGGAACGGTTTCACGTTGCCGACCCACCAGGCGGGCTCGACCGCCGTCAGCGGCGGCGAGACGCGCCAGGCTCCCGGGGCGGTTCCGAGCGGGAACGGGTACGGCGTCCCGGCCGGCAGGCGGCCGTCGTTCTCGCGGGCCGCCAGCATCGCGCGGCCGCGGCCTCGCCGGAGG
>JBOGYU010000062.1:0-14614 GCA_050696935.1 Solirubrobacteraceae bacterium
GGCGGGCACGACCTCGAGGCCGTGCGGGCGGCGGGCTCGCGCGGCGCGGCCGTTGCGCTCATGCTCGAGGGCGTGCGCGCGGCGGTGCTGGGGTTGTTCGAGCAGGGGCGCGTGCACGCCGTGCTGTGCCTGGGCGGCGCCGAGGGCGCCCTGCTGGGCGCCGCCGCGATGCACGCGCTGCCGGTCGGCGTGCCGAAGCTGATCGTCTCCCCCACGGCCTCGGGCCGGCGCCCGTTCGGCCCCTTCGTGGGCGAGGGCGACGTCACGGTCATGCACTCGGTGGTCGACATCCTCGGCCTGAACGAGATCTCGCGCGCGATCTTCGACAACGCGGCGGCGGCCGTGGCCGGGATGGCGCGCGACGGCGGGCGGCCGGTCGGCCGGCTGGGCGAGCGCTGCGTGGGCATCACGATGCTGGGCCAGACCACGCCCGGGGTGATGCGGGTGCGCGAGGCGCTCGTGCGCGCCGGCCACGAGCCGGTGATCTTCCACGCCAACGGCGTCGGCGGCCCCGCGATGGAGCACCTGATCGCCGCCGGCGCGCTGGCCGGGGTGGTCGATTACACGCTGTCCGAGCTGGCCAACACGCTGATGGACGGCATCCACGCGACCGGCCCGGACCGGCTGCGGGTGGCCGGCCGCCACGGCCTGCCGCAGGTGGTCGTGCCCGGCTGCGTGGACTTCTTCAACCAGGGCCCGCGCGACTCGCTGCCGGAGCGCTACCGCTCCCGCAAGTCCTACTTCCACAACCCGGTGGCCACCCTCGTGCGGCTCGACGCCGAGGAGGAGGCCCGGCTCGGACGGATGGTCGCCGAGCGGCTGGGTGACGCCCGCGGCCCGGTCCGCGTGGTCGCGCCCACCCGGGGCTTCTCCCTCGCCGACGCCGAGGGCGGCGACCTGTGGGACCCCGAGTCAGACCGCGCGTTCCTGCACGCGCTGCGGGCGGCGCTCCCTCCCCACATCGCCTTCGAGGCCGTCGACGCGCACGTCGACGACCCCGCGTTCGCCGACCTGGTCGCCGAGCGCTACCTGTCACTCGTCCAGGAGCCAGCCAATGCCGCCTGAGTTCCACAACCTGTTGGACCTCTCACCGCCCGACATCGCGTGGTTCCAGGAGCGCTCGGACCTGATCCTGATCCCGATCGGCTCGCTCGAGCAGCACGGCGCGCACCTGCCGCTCGGCACCGACACGATCACCGCCCTGGAGGTGGCGCGGCGGGCGGCCCGCAAGGCCGACGTGCCGCACACGCCGCCGTTCTGGGCCGGGTACTCGCCGCAGCACCTGCGCGACACCGAGTCCGGCGTCGGCACGATCACCCTGCGCGCGAGCACCTTGAACGAGGTGCTCTACGACATCGCGCGCTCGCTGATCCACCACGGCTGGAACAAGCTCGTCTTCGTCAACGGGCACGGCTCGAACACCAAGGTGCTCGACCCACTGCTGCGCCGCATCAGGTACGACACCGGCGCCTTCGTCGCGCTCTACAAGCCGTATGCCGAGCGCTACATGGGCCTGGTCGGCGACCTGCTGGAGAACCCGCCGGAGGAGACGCCGGGCTGGCACGCCTCCGAGCTGGAGACGTCGCAGGTGCTGGCGCACAACCCGGCGCTCGTGCGCATGGACCGCGCCGCGCAGGATCGCGCGCAGGTCCCGCCCTGGCTGCCCGACTCGTTCATCAAGAAGGACGGGGCGCCGGACGTCGAGTTCGACGGCTACCAGTACTTCGTCTTCCCCATGGACCACGGCGAGTTCTCGCGCACCGGCGTGATCGGCAACCCGATGACGGCCAGCGCCGAGAAGGGCGAGGAGGCCCTGGAGCGATTCGCAGATCACCTCGTGAAGGCCATCGACGAGTTCCGCCCGCTGCAGGTCGACATCAGGCGGAGGGCGTTCGAGGACCGCGTCTGAGCACCGTGCCGCCAGCACTGCGCCGAGCCCAGATCCTGGACCGGATCCAGCGGGACGGCGGCGTATCCGTCGCCGACCTCGCGCGCGACCACGCCGTGTCGGCGATCACGGTCCACCGGGACCTGGAGCAGCTGGCGCGCGAGGGGCTCGTCGAGCGGGTGCACGGGGGTGCGCGGGCGCTCCGCGGCTCCGGCAGCTCGCCGCTGATCGCGACGGCATGGTCCCAGCGCGTGGAGCAGGCGGGCGCGGCCAAGGCCGCGATCGCCGACCGCGCGGCGGGGCTGGTGACCAGCGGGTCGACCGTGTTCCTGGACGCCTCGTCCACCGCCCGCGCCTTCGCCCGGCGGCTGATGGAGGAGCCGCCGAACGAGCTCACGCTGGTCACGAACTCGCCCGCGATCGCCTACGAGGTGATCGCCGAGCCGATGCACGTCGTCGTCTGCCCGGGCGAGCTCGACCAGCACATGCGGATGATCGCGGGGCGCTGGACCGTCGAGTTCCTGCACGAGCTGAACTTCGACACGGCGTTCATCTCGGCGGCGGGCGTTACGCTCGACGCGGGGCTCACCACGTCCCGCCGGCCGCTGGCCGACGTGGTCAACGCGGCGCGGGCGGCCGCGGGGCGGACCGTGGGGCTGATCGACGCGACGAAGTTCGGGCGCGCGTCCCTGGTCTCGATCGCGCGCGCGGAGGAGCTCGACCTGATCGTGACCGACGGCGGCCTCGACGAGGCCGTCGCCGAGCAGTACCGCGCCTCCGGGGTGCGGCTGGACATGGCGACCTAGTGGCCCCTCCCGTAAGTCATGACATCCCTGGATCGGCCGCTGATCGCCGCCTGGCGGCGTCCTCGACCCTTGAAATCCCAGAGGGATTCCTGCGGGTCTGCGTCCTTGCCAGACGCCGCCAGCGACCGCCCAGGAACGCCATGACTTACGAGAGGAACCACAAGGAGGGAACATGGCACGACCAGTCACGCTGTTCACAGGGCAGTGGGCCGACCTGCCGCTCGAGGACCTCGCCGCCAAGTGCGGCGGCTGGGGCTTCGACGGCCTGGAGCTGGCCTGCTGGGGGGACCACTTCGACGTGGCCGAGGCGCTGCGCGACCCGGGCTACTGCGCGGGGCGGCGGGAGATCCTCGAGCGCAACGGCCTCAATGTGTGGGCGATCGGCAACCACCTCGTCGGGCAGGCGGTGTGCGACCCGATCGACGACCGCCACCGCGGCGTGCTCGCGCCCGAGGTGTGGGGCGACGGCGACCCGGAGGGCGTGCGCCGGCGCGCCGCCGAGGCGATGAAGGACACCGCGCGCGCCGCCGCGCAGCTCGGCGTGGAGGTGGTGACAGGCTTCACCGGCTCCTCGGTGTGGCACATGCTCTACTCCTTCCCCCCGAACGACTTCGACGCGATCGAGCGCGGGTACGAGGACTTCGCCGAGCGCTGGGGGCCGATCGTCGACGTGTTCGAGGCCGAGGGCGTGAAGTTCGCGCTCGAGGTCCACCCGACCGAGATCGCGTACGACTTCGTGACCACGCGCAAGACGCTTGCGGCCCTCGGCGACCGGCCGGGCTTCGGGATCAACTTCGACCCCAGCCACTTCGAGCACCAGTTCCTGGACTCGGCGGCCTTCATCACCGAGTTCGGCGACAAGGTGTTCCACGCGCACGTCAAGGACTCCGTGCGCCGGCTCGACGGCCGCTCCTCGATCCTCGGCGGGCACCTCGACTTCGGGACGCCCGGCCGGGGGTGGGACTTCGTCTCCCCCGGGCACGGCGACGTGGACTTCGAGTCGATGATCCGCGCGCTCAACCGGGTCGGCTACGAGGGACCGTTGTCGATCGAATGGGAGGATTCGGGTATGGACCGGGACTGGGGGGCGCCGGACGCGCTGGCCTTCGTGCGCCGCACGGACTTCGCGCCCTCGCAGGTCGCGTTCGACGCCGCGTTCTCGAAGGAGTCCTGAATGTCAGAAGTCGGTTTCGTCACGATGGGGAAGGCCGCGGGAGGGGTCGACGTCAAGCCC
Organism: Solirubrobacteraceae bacterium; assembly: GCA_050696935.1. Classification (GTDB taxonomy): domain Bacteria; phylum Actinomycetota; class Thermoleophilia; order Solirubrobacterales; family Solirubrobacteraceae; genus DASSUW01. The sequence goes on from JBOGYU010000062.1 coordinate 3,929, forward strand.
ATCGGGGTCGGCATGCTCGGCTACGCGTTCATGGGCAAGGCGCACTCGAACGCGTACAAGACGCTGGCCTACATGACCTGGCCGCCGCCGCTGATGCCGCAGCTGGTGGCGATCGCGGGGCGCAACGGGGACGCGGTGGCGGAGGCCGCGCGGCGCTACGGCTTCGCCGAGCACGTCACCGACTGGAAGGCGCTCGTCGCCGACGACCGGGTGGGGCTGTTCGACAACGCCGGCCCGAACAACCTGCACGCCGAGCCGACGATCGCGGCCGCCGAGGCGGGCAAGCACGTGATCTGCGAGAAGCCGCTGGGGCGCGACGCGGCGGAGTCATACGAGACCTGGCAGCGGGTCGCGGCCGCCGGCGTCAAGCACATGTGCGCCTTCAACTACCGGTTCGTGCCGGCGATCCGGCTGGCGCGGGACATGATCGCCGCCGGGTCGCTCGGTGAGATCCAGCACTTCCGCGGCGCCTACCTGCAGGAGTGGGGCAGGACGGAGGGGGACATCTGGCGGTTCGAGAAGGCGACCGCTGGCTCGGGCTCGCTCGGCGATCTCGGGACGCACGTGATCGACCTCGCGCGCTACCTGGTCGGCGAGATCAGCGCGGTGTCGGCGATGACGCAGACGTTCATGCCGGGGCGCGACGTGGACGACGCCGTCGAGTCGGTCGTCGCGTTCGAGGGCGGCGCCGTCGGGACGATCGAGGCCTCGCGCTTCTGCCCGGGGCGCAAGAACCACTTCACGTGGGAGATCAACGGCTCCAAGGGCTCGCTGGCATTCGACCTCGAGCGCCTGAACGAGCTCCAGCACTCGGACGGGAACGCCGGGTTCCGGACCGTGCTGGTGTCCGAGGCCGACCACCCGTTCTGGGAGCACTGGTGGCCGCAGGGACACATGATCGGCTGGGAGCACTCGTTCGTGCACGAGCTGCACCACCTGCTGACCGCGATCCGCGACGACGGCGACGTGGCGCCGCACGGGGCCACGCTCGAGGACGGCTACCGCGCCGCGGAGGTGTGCGACGCGATGCTCCGCTCCGCCGAGAACGGCGGGCGCGAGACGGTGCGGTACAGGTGACGGGTTTGTCGGGATGACGACGGGGCATACCTAGTTCGTGCGGCGCGGCGGGCGCCGCTTTTGAGTTCTCGATGCTCCCCACTCTCGCGGGCCCGCCCGTCAGTCACGTATGCCGTCTCGCCTCCGGAAACCTGGGTCGCTGGTCGCTGCCGTCGCCGCCCTTGCGCTCCTCGCCGTCGTGTGGCAGGTGCTGCCGGTGTCGGCTGCGACGGGGCCGCAGGCGTGGGACGAGGGCTCGGTGAGCTACTTCGACGCCAGCGGGATGGAGCGCACGGTGGGGACCGCGGCGGCGCGCTGGAACGCGTCCGGGGCGCAGGTGCGCCTGCGCCGGGTCGACTCCGTCGAGGACGCCCACGTCGTGGTCGAGACCGACGACGGCGAGCTGCGGAAGGCCTGCGGCAGCGACTGCCTCGGCTACACCACCTCGATCGGGCGCCCCTCCGACGGCCGCACCCGGATCCTGCTCGCGAGCGAGCTGGGCGGCGACCCGCGCGCGCTGTCGGTGTGGGTCGCGGCGCACGAGCTCGGGCACGTGCTCGGGCTGCGCCATCGCGACGGGCGCACCTGCTCGCTGATGAGCGAGCACGCCTTCGACACCCGCTGCGCGCCGTCGCTCGCCGCCGAGCAGGCGACGATGGACCAGCTCGCCTGCGTGCCCGCGCCCGCGGACGTCGAGGTCGCCGCCGCGATCTACGGCGGCCGCCCGGCGCGCCTGGACCCGCGCTGCCGGTGAGAATGCCCTTGTGGCCGTCCGGGCCACGCCCTGACGGGGACGGTCCCGTCCGGGGACCGTAACCGGGCCTTCGGCCCTTGGTCTTAGTGGTCTGGCTCGCAAGTTCGCAAACGTATGTGGTATGCGGACACGCCTGCCCGTTGCGAGCGTCTTGGCGCGGACGACCGGCACGGTCGCTCACGCGCCAGAGCGAGCCCGCATCGGCTGCGTGCGGTTGGCTGCGTGGGTGGTGCTATGCCCGCTTCCTCCTGCTCGTTCTCGCGGGGCCTCGCAGCTGGGAGTGCTGAGGCGTGTCGGGCGCGGGGCGTCGTGGTGCGGGGCCCAGCCAGGGCCGCGCGCCGCACTGGTGCTCCGGGTGGTTGGCGCGGGCGGGCGCTCCGCTCAGGCGGCGGGCGGGAAGAGGTACATGTTCTGGATGTCGAGGAGGCTGACGCCCCGGTGGTCGGGGAAGCGCTTGGTGAGCGTGGTCTTCAGCTGCTCGCCGGCGGTTGCCTCTTCGACGGCGGGCTTGGCGGCGGCGAGGTAGTCCAGCACCTGGTCGTAGAGTTGTTTGCCGCCGGGCGGGCCGTGGCCGGGAAGGACGGCGTCGTGGGGAAGCTGCTTGTACTGCTCGATGACGGCGGCCCAGGTGTCGAAGCGCCGGTCGGCGACGAACAGGTGAACGCCGTTGTAGACGAGGTCCTGGGTGATGACGATGCCCTGGTCGGGCAGCGGTGGGCGAGGGTCCGCGCGCAGGGCGGTCTGGCGCGGCTGTCGCTCAGCAACCAGCTGCTGGTCGCCCTCGCCCGGCCCGACGCGACGTTCGTGGCCGGCTTCAAGGCGTGGTTGAAGCTCGGCTATTGCGTGCGCAAGGGCGAGAAGGCGATCCGGATTGTCGCCAGTACCGATGCCGATCAAGCAGCGCGACCGCGACAGCGGCGAGTGGTGCGATCCGAAGGCCAAGCGGATCGTCGTCGACGCCGACGCGCCCGCCAACGCGCAGCTGCGCACCCTGATCCACGACGAAACCACGCCGACGGGTGCCGAGCGGCCACCACCTTCGAACGCTGGGCACAGGGATTCAGGGACAGGCCCAGACGGGGCGCGAGATCGGCTCGCCCTGCATCGCGGCGCGCATCCGCTCGCGCAGGGACGGCTCACGCTCGAACGCCTCGAGCGCGGCCTCGCGCAAGCGCGAGTGCACCCGAGGCGCCCCGGAGCGCTGGAAAGGATCGGCGATCGTCCGGCGCTCGTCGAGCGAGATCGCGGCGGCCGGGACCCGGTCGATGTCCCCGACCAGGATCCGCCCCGTCAGCGGCTCCGCCTCGTCCAGGAACGCCAGGCGGCGGAGCGCAGGCCTGTCCGCATCGGTCGCGGGCCGGATCACGTACGTGTTGGCAGCGAACATCAGCGATGCTCCTCGAGATCGTTCGTTCGGGGAGCTATGACGTCCAGGCGCGCGCGTTATTCCACGCCGGTGCCGTCGACGATCAGCCGCCCGTCGAGCTCGACCAGCGGCACCGGATCGTCGAGCTCGCCGCGAAAGCCGGCGTCCGGGTCGAAGCAGCGAAAGCTGAGCAGGTAGTGGCGCCCCGCCGACTGCACGATCTTGCCGGCGTAACGGGAGCCCGCGGCATCGCCGGCCAGCAGACGATCGGTCTCGGCGAGAAAGGGCCCGAGCGGTCCGTCGGCGACGCGGTAGCGTACGCCGCGCACGGCATGGCCCGCGATGTGGTCTGGATGCGCCGAGGCGTGGCGCTCGGCCTCGACCGAGAACGTCAGGTACCAGCGTCCACCGATCCGCGAGACCTGCGGCACCTCCAGGTGGCCGTACCACCCGGGATCGGTGATCGGCGGGCCGACCGTCCAGCGCACGAGGTCGTCCGAATGCGCGGCGGCCACGACCCCGGCGCCGTCGGCCGGGCCACCGGTCGCCGCGCGCGCCGTGATCAGCGCGTGGTACCGGCCGGTGGCGGCGTCGCGCATGAGCCACGGATCGCGCCACGCCTCCTCGGGCCAGGCGCCCGCGCCCAGGCGCTCGTACCAGCGGCCGTCGGCCTCGAGCACCGGATTGGCCGGATGCCTGCGCCAGTTGACGAGGTCGTCGGAGGTCGCCAGCCCGATGCGCTGGACGTTGCGCTGCTCGTGGCCGATCCCGGTGTAGAGCATCGCCCAGCCCCGGTCCGCGCGCAGCACGCTGCCGGTCCACACCGCGCGGTCGTCCCATGAGCCCGGCGAACCGGGCCCGAGCGCGTCGGCCAGCACCGTCCACTCGCGCAGGTCCGCCGACACCGCGTGACCGATGGTGGCGTGATCGTGGCGCAGCTTCGGATCGCCCAGCGCGCGCGGCGCCTGCAGGTAGAAGACGTGGTGCCGCCGGCCGTCGGCGACGGTCCAGAAGTCCCACAGCCAGCGGTCGTCGAGGCGGAGCACGCGCGGCGCTACCGTCTCCGCAGCGGAGGCATCGCGGCGATCCCGACCTGCTCGCGCAACATCCGCTGCGGATAGATCGGCGCGGGCGGCGCCGGCGCGTCCAGCCGCGCCCGTTCCGCATCGCTCAGCCGGAGCTCGGCGGCGGGCAGGAGATCCTCGAGCTGCGCCGGCGTCCGCGCGCCGAGGATCGGCGCCGTCACGCCTTCGACGCCGAGCAGCCACGCGATCGCCCCCTGCGGGATCGTCGCTCCGTGCGCCTCGGCGATCTCCGACGCCGCGTCCACCACCCGGAAGTTGCGCTCTACGGCGCGCCGTTCGTACGCCTCCTCGTAGTCCGCCTCGGCTTCGGCGATGCGGCTGCCCGCGGGAACCGCCTCGCCGCGCCGGTAGCGCCCCGACAGGAAGCCGGCGCCGAGCGGGCCCCAAGGCAGCACGCCGAGGCCGGCAGCCCGGCAGAACGGCAGCAGCTCGAGCTCGACCGATCGCTCGACGAGCGAGTACTGCGCCTGCAGGCTCACAAACGGGGCCCAGCCCTCGCGGTCCTGCACGGCGACCGACCAGGCCAGCAGCCAGGCCGGGAAGTTCGACGCTCCGAGCGCCCGCACCTTGCCCGCCCGCACCAGGCCGTCGAGCGCCTCCAGGGACTCCTCGACCGGGACCGCGGGATCGGGCGCGTGCACCTGGTAGAGATCGATCACGTCGATACCGAGCCGGCGCAGGCTGGCGTCGCACGCGGCGCGGATGCGGTCCGGGGCCAAGCCCGCGCCGCCGGGGTCGGAGACATCGAAGCGCACCTTCGTGGCCACGAGGACCTCGTCGCGATGGCGCGCGAGCCAGCGCGCGAGGGCGCGCTCCGACCCGCCGTCCTCATACGTGTCCGCCGTGTCGACGAGGTTGCCGCCGGCCGCCCGGAAGCGGTCGAGGATGCGCTCCGCCTCGTCCTGCGGGGTCTTGCCGCCCATCAGCATGGCGCCGAGCGCCAGCCGCCCGACGGTCAGCGGACCGAGCGTGGTCGTCTCCATGGTCGTCTCCTCAGAACGTCTCGAGCGCTTCCTGGATCTGAGCGTCCATCTTCGCGACTGCCTCGTCCGGCGTGATCTCGCCGGCGAGCGCCGCGTTGACGTTGCCGTAGAGCGCCTGGGAGATCTGCGGGACCGGCGAGACGGGTCGGGGCTTGGCCTGCGACACCGCCTGCTGGATCTCGTCGGGCAGGCCGATCGCCTTGCGCACGCTCGGCTCGTCGTAGGCGGACGTCGTCGCCGGCGGCGTCGCGCCCTCGCCGATCAGGCGCTGGCCATCTCCGGACGTGAAGTGGTTCACGACGGCGAGCGCTCCGCCGGGATTCTCCGAGTAGGCGGAGATCGCGAGGTTCGTGCCCCCCAGGACGCCGGCGCCCGGATTTCCGGCGAAGCCGGGGAGCGTGGTGATCTCGAACTTGCCCTTGATGTCCGACTTGTTGCCGAGCGCGTAGGCGTACGGCCAGTTACGCATGAAGGTCGCCTGGCCCTGCTCGAACGTTCGCCGGGACTCCTCCTCCATCTGGCTGACGACGGCCCGCTTTGCGGCTCCGCGCTCGATGCCGTCGACCATGAACGCCAGCACCTCGCGCGTCTCCGGCGAGTCGATCGCCGGGGACTCCCCGTCGTCGGAGAGCACCTTGCCGCCGGCCGAGTACAGGAGCTCGAGGAAGTCGACCGTCAACCCCTCGTACGCCGCCCCCTGATACGTGATGCCGTTCCCGGCGGCCGCGAGCGCGTACACGTCCTCCCACGTCGTCGGCGCCTGTGCGACCTCGTCGGACCGGTAGTACAACAGCGCGGCGTTGGAGTTGTAGGGGACCGCCCAGTGCTTGTCCTCGTAGCGGACCGTCTCGAGGGTGGACGGGATGAACTCGCTCCGGCGCTCGGCGATCACTCGCGACACGTCCTGGAGCCAGCCCTGGCCCGCGAACTCCGCGGTCCAGATCACGTCGATGCCCATCACGTCGCACTCCGGCGAGCGGGCCTGCAGCCGCTGCACGAGCTGGTTGCGCTGCTCGTCGGCCGACTCCGGCAGCTCGACCAGCTCCGCTCGGACGGACGACTGCCGATTAAAGCCGTCGATCGTCTCGTGGAACGCGCCGCTGACGTCCTTCGGGAGGCAGAGCGTGACGGTGCCCTCGGCGTCCTCGGCGGCAGCGGGGTCGAGCGGCTCGGCGCCCTCGGCGACCGCCTGCCCTCCGCCGCCCTGGTCCGACTGAGCGTCTCCGTCCCCGTCACCGCAGGCGGTGACCAGCAGCGCGCAGGCCAGTGCCGGCAGCGCGAGAAATCCGAAGCGACCCATCATGCATCTCCTCCGTTTACGAGAATGTTGTAACCGGTTACAGTAACCGGTTACAGAGGCGTACTTTGCCAGCGATCGCCGGCGCTGTCAAGGGCTTCGGCGCGACGCGATCTTCCGCTACGCTCGGATGTGATGAAGCCGGTTTCAGGAAACCGGACGCCCACGATCCGCGACGTCGCGCGCCGTGCCGGCGTGAGCGTCGCGACGGTCTCTCGCGTTCTCAACGACATGCCGATCGTCTCCCCGGAGACGGGCGCGCGCGTGCGCGGCGCGGTGGACGAGCTCGGCTACCGGCGCAGCGCAACGGCGCGGAGCCTCTCGCTCGGCCGTTCGCAGGCGATCGGCGTGGTGGCCCCGTTCTTCACGACCCTGTCAGTGGTAGAGCGTCTGCGGGGCATCAGCGAGCGCCTCACCCGTCACGGCTACGACATGATGCTCTTCGACGTGGAGACGCCCGACCAGCGCGCCGACGCGCTGCGCGACTTCGCCCGCCACGACCGCGTGGACGGCCTGCTCGTCATCTCCCTCCCCCTCTCCGACCACGAGGTCGAGACGCTTCAGCGCAACGACCTGCCGGTGGTGCTGGTCGACATCGGCCACCCCGGTCTCCCCCATGTGGTGATCGACGACGTCCGTGGCGGGGAGCTCGCGACCGAGCACCTGCTCGCCCAGGGCCACCGGCGCATCGGGTTCGTCGGCGACCTGCCCGCGAACCCATTCGGATTCACGTCCAGCGAGCATCGCCGCGAGGGCTTCCGGCGCGCGCTGCGGCGGGCGAGCATCGATCCGGTCGACGGCCTCGAGCGCCGCGGCGTCCACGGGCGAGAGCCGGCGCGCGCGCTCGCGAACGACCTGCTGGGCGGCGACGACCGGCCGACGGCCGTCTTCGCGGCCTCCGACATCCAGGCGTTCGGCGTGATGCAAGCCGCCGAGGCGCTCGGGCTCCGGGTGCCCGAGGACGTTGCGGTGATCGGCTTCGACGACATCGAGATGGCGGCCGTCATCGGCCTCACCACCGTGCGCCAGCCGCTGCGCGAGAGCGGCGCCCGCGGCACCGAGCTGCTGCTGGCCGCGATCGAGGGCGGCGACCAGGCCCCGGTCATGGAGCTCGAGCCGCTCGCGGTGATCGAGCGCCGCACCGCGTAGCCGGGCATCCGACCGCGGCACGATCGGATCCTCGACCGGTCGCTCTCACGGGTACTCCGGGCCCAGCTGCGACCACAGCTCGCGGTCGTGACTCGGGATCGCGAGCGTGCCGGGGTGCGAGCGCACGAACTCCCCCAGCTCCGCCGGCGACAGCTCCCGCCAGCCAAGCGAGCGCTCGGTCAGAAAGCCGAAGAACAGCTTCAGGTCGTGCCGGTGCTGACCTTGCACCTGCCTTTCGGGAAGAGGGAGCGTGTCCGCCCAACACGTGTGCAAACTTCCGCGACAGACCACTTAGTCTGCTGCCGGTGATCGCCTCCCGGCTGGCCGGCTTCGGCACGACGATCTTCACCGAGATGTCCGCTCTGGCGGAGCGGACGGGCGCGATCAACCTCGGTCAGGGGTTCCCGGACGAGGACGGGCCGGCGGAGGTGCTCGAGGCCGCGGCGGCGGCGATGCGCGCGGGCCACAACCAGTACGCGGCGCTGGCCGGGGTGCCGGCGCTGCGCTCGGCGATCGCCGCCCATCAGGAGCGCTTCTACGGGCTGGCAGTCGATATGGACGACGGGGTGCAGGTGACGTTCGGCGCGACGGAGGCGATCGCCGCGGCGCTGCTCGGGCTGCTGGAGCCGGGCGACGAGGTGGCGGTGTTCGAGCCGCTCTACGACTCCTATGCGGCGGGGATCGCGATGGCGGGCGCCCGGCGGCGGGTCGTGACGCTGCGGCCGCCGGACTGGGCGGTGGACCCGGACGCGCTGCGCGCGGCGATCGGGCCGCGGACGCGGCTGCTGCTGCTCAACTCGCCGCACAACCCCACGGGGAAGGTCTTCTCGCGCGCGGAGCTCGAGCTGGTCGCGGCGGCGTGCGTGGAGCACGATCTCGTCGTGGTGTCCGACGAGGTGTACGAGCACCTGGTGTTCGACGGCTCGCACGTGCCGATCGCGACGCTGCCCGGGATGGCGGAGCGGACGGTGACGATCTCCTCGCTGGGCAAGACCTTCTCGGTCACGGGTTGGAAGGTCGGGTGGGCGACCGGCCCGCCGGCGCTCGTGGGCGCGGCGCGGGCGGCGAAGCAGTTCCTGTCGTTCGCGGGCGGGACGCCGCTCCAGCACGCGGGCGCGGCCGCTCTGGCGCTCGGCGACGGGTTCTACGCGCAGTGCGCCGCGGGGCTGCGGGCGAAGCGCGACCGCCTGTGCGCCGGGCTCGAGGAGGCGGGGCTCGAGCCGCTGGTGCCGGCGGGGACGTACTTCGTGAACGCGCGGGTGGAGGGCGACGGGGCGGAGTTCTGCCGCGAGCTGCCTTCGCGGGCGGGCGTCGTGGCGATCCCGACAGCGGTGTTCTACGACGATCCGGACGCCGGACGATCTTTGGTCAGGTTCGCGTTCTGCAAGCGGGAGGATGTCATCGACGAGGCCGCCCGGCGGCTCGGACGAACGTCAACGACAGGCATGTAGGGCGGCCGGGCCGGGCGGCCGCGGTCTACCGTCCTGCCTAGGGGGGACAGTGTGCCCCCAAAGCAGGACGCTTCCGCCAGGACCCACCTCCCTACATGCCAGTCGTTGACGTTTGCCCGGCCCGCGTTATCGTCCCGGGGCGTGGCAAACGCTTTCCAACGCCGGGTGGTCGGGGTCGTGATGAACGGCGTGACCGGGCGGATGGGGACCAACCAGCACCTCGTGCGCTCGATCCTGGCCATCCGCGAGCAGGGCGGGGTGGCGGCGGGGGCCGGGGAGGTGCTGTGGCCGGAGCCACTGCTGGTCGGCCGCGACGCGCGCAAGCTGGAGGCGCTCGCGGCGCCGGACGAGCTCGAATGGACGACCGACCTCGACGGCGCGCTCTCGGACCCCTCGTACGAGGTGTACTTCGACGCGCAGGTGACGAGCCGGCGGGAGGCGGCCGTGCGGGCGGCGGTCGAGGCCGGCCGGCACGTGTACTGCGAGAAGCCGATCACGGAGGACCTCGAGTCGGCGCTCGCGCTCGCCCGGCTGGCCGAGGAGGCAGGCGTGCGGCACGGCGTCGTGCAGGACAAGCTGTTCCTGCCCGGGATCCGCACCCTCAAGCGGCTGCTCGACTCCAACGCGCTGGGACGCGTGCTCTCTGTCCGGGGCGAGTTCGGCTACTGGGTGTTCCCGGGCCCCGACCCGGCGCCGCAGCGGCCGTCGTGGAACTACCGCGCCCAGGACGGCGGCGGGATCGTCGCCGACATGTTCTCCCACTGGCGGTACGTCCTCGACGAGCTGTTCGGGTCCGTGCGCGCGGTGTGCGCGCTCGGCGCCACGCACCTCCCCGTCCGCCTCGACGAGGAGGGCCGCCCGTACGACGCGACGGCCGACGACGCTGCGTACGCCATGTTCGAGCTCGACGGCGGTGCGATCGCGCAGCTGAACTCGTCGTGGTGCGTGCGCGTGGACCGCGACGAGCTGTTCGAGCTCCAGGTCGACGGCACCGAGGGCACCGCCGTCGCCGGCCTGCGCAACTGCCGGATCCAGCCCGCGGCCGCCACGCCGCGCTCGGTGTGGAACCCTGACCTCCCGGACCCGGTCGACCACCGCGCAGCCTGGCTCGACGTCCCCGGCGAGCAGCCGGACAACGCCTTCAAGGTGCAGTGGGAGAAGTTCCTGCGCCACGTCGCGCTCGGCGACCCCTTCCCGTGGGACTTCCGCGCGGCCGCCCGCGGCGTCCAGCTGGCCGAGCTGGGCCGGCGGTCGTGGGACGAGCGCCGGTGGGTCGACGTGCCCGACCTGGCCGCATGACCGCGCTCTCCCTCCCGCGCGCGGGCGGGCGGATCGAGCCGTACACGCCGGGCGAGCCGGCCTCGTTCCCCGCCAGGTCCGCGCCGCCGACGTCGCGGGTCGCGTTCGCCGCCGCGCACGTCGTCGCCGACCCGCTGGCCTGCGAGCCGGACGGGCCGGCGGCGCTGGACTGGGAGGCGACGCTCGAGTTCCGGCGGCACCTGTGGGCGCACGGGCTCGGCGTCGCGGAGGCGATGGACACGGCGC
>JBOGYU010000063.1:0-14540 GCA_050696935.1 Solirubrobacteraceae bacterium
CTCGGGCGAGAGCTCGCGCACGAACACCTCCGGCGGACGCACAACCACCTCCACACTCGCGGGCATGCGTCCTGGTTCGCCACCAGCAGCCAGTTTCCGGTCAAACGTTTCCAGCCGACCCACTAGTGGCCGCCGGCAGCCTCTGGCGAATCAGTGGCGCGTCGGTTCGATGCTCTGCGGTTGAGAGTACTGCGCTTCACGGAGTACCGTCCTTTGCGGAATGGCCGGAATGGATAAGAGCCAGTTGCTGCGCGGTGCCCTCGATGGCGCGGTGCTCGCCGTCACGTCGGAGCACGACGCGTACGGCTACGACGTCCTTCGCCGTCTGCGCGGCGCCGGCCTTGAGGAGGTCGGCGAGGCGTCGGTCTACGGCACGCTGCGCCGCCTGTATTCCGCCGGGTCGCTGACGTCGTACATGGTGCCCTCGGACGAGGGGCCGGCCCGGCGGTACTACAGCATCACCGACCGGGGGCGCGACCAGCTCGCCGAGGCGCGAACGGTTTGGCACGAGTTCTCACAGGCACTCGGCGCCGTGCTCGACGACAAGGTGGAGTCACGCGCATGACGACCGGCACGGTTGCTCAGGACGTGAAGGCCTACCTCAGGGCCTCGAGCCCGGCACCAAACGCGTCGCCGACCCCGCCGCCGGAGCGCCCACCCGCCCCAGCCCGCTGACCACCAAACCGCTCGAGCCCAGGAGACAACGCCGAGGATGTCGAGAACCGGGCGCCGGCTTCGACGTACTCGTGAGCGCGCCGCACGGAGCGCCAAGACGAGAGGAGCACACATGAAGTACATGCTGCTGATGAAGTACGGCGAGACGCCCGGTGTCCCCCCGATGGCCGAGTGGGCGCCCGACGACATGAACGCTCGCGGCGAAGCTATGCGCGCCCTCCACGAGGAGCTGACCGCCAGCGGAGAGCTCGTCGGCGCGGAAGGCCTGACCGGACCTCAGGCCGCAACGCTGGTCACGCACGACGGGATCGGCGCGCCGGTCGTCACCGACGGTCCGTTTCCCGAGTCGAAGGAGTTCCTCGCCGGCTACTGGCTCGTCGACGTCGAGTCGAAGCAGCGAGCGATCGAGATCGCCGCCAAGACGTCGGCGGCGCCAGGCCCCGGTGGCAAGCCGATGGGCAAGGAGATCGAGGTGCGGCCGGTGATGGAAGCGGGACGGCGGTGACGATCGTCGAGGACCTGCTGCGCGAGCTGGCGCCGCAGGTCCTCGGTGCCGTCGCGCGACGGTACCGCGACTTCGACGACGCAGAGGACGCCGTGCAGGAAGCTCTCCTCGCGGCCGCGACGCAGTGGCCGGCCGACGGCCTGCCCGAGAACCCACGCGGCTGGCTGATCGCCGTCGCGGCACGGCGCATGGCCGACCGGCTGCGCAATGAGGATGCTCGGCGACGCCGCGAGGTTCTCTCGGCGGTGCACAAGCCGGCGGACGGGCCGGCGCCCGCGGCCGAGTACGACGACTCACTCGTGCTGCTCTTTCTCTGCTGCCATCCCGCACTGACGCCGGCGTCGGCCATCCCGCTGACGCTGCGTGCCTGCGGCGGTCTCACCACCGGGGAGATCGCGCGGGCGTTCCTCGTTCCCGAGGCGACGATGGCCCAGCGCATCAGCCGCGCAAAGCAGCGCATCAAGGCCTCGGGGCTGCCTTTCGTGATGCCGGCAGGCGAGGAATGGACCGAGCGCCTGCGGTCGGTGCTGCACGTGCTCTACCTGGTGTTCACCGAGGGCTACGCCGCCACCACGGGCGCGCGCGTCGCCCGCAGCGACCTCTCGGCCGAGGCGATCCGGCTGGCGAGGATGGTGCACGCATCCTTGCCGGACGACCCGGAGGCGGCCGGGCTGCTGGCGTTGATGCTCCTCAACGAGGCCCGCCGCCCTGCGCGCACAGGCCCGAACGGGGAGCTGGTCCCGCTCGCCGAGCAGGACCGCTCGCGCTGGGACCGGGCGCTCATCGCGGAGGGCGTGGCGCTCGTATCGGCGGCGCTTCCGAAAGGGGCGGTCGGCGAGTACCAGCTCCAGGCCGCGATCGCGGCCGTTCACGACGAGGCCATAACGGCTGAGGACACGGACTGGCCGCAGATCCTTGCCCTCTACGGGCTGCTGGAGCGGATGACCGCCAACCCGATGGTCACGCTCAACCGCGCAGTCGCGGCGGCGATGGTCGACGGGCCGGCCACGGGTCTCGCGCTGCTCGATGGAATAGAAGAGCGATTGGCCGGCCATCACCGTCTCGACGCCGTGCGCGGCCACCTGCTGGAGATGGCCGGCGACCGGGACGCGGCGATCGCGCGCTACCGGACCGCGGCGGAGCGGACGACCAGCGTGGCGGAGCGCGACTACCTGACGACGCGCGCCGCCCGACTCCGCGCCCACCAGTCCTGAGCGATCAGCGCGCGAGCCCGGCGTCGGCCCGCGCTTCGAGCCGCCAAACGGGATCGTTTGGGCGCTTCCGGACCGCCTGGAGCGCAAGCGCGTGCGGCCGGCGCTGCCCGGCAGCTACGAGCAGCTGTTCGGCGAGCTGCCGCACGAGGCCTTCGTCGTCGAGCCGGCCGCGGCGAGGGATCTGCTGGGCGGCCCGCGGCTGGAACGCGCGATCGGCGTCATCATCGGCCCGAGACCGAGCGGCAGAGCCACTACTTCCACGCCCGGCTGCCCGACCAGTTCGACGTCGTGATCCACTTCGACGAGACGTCCGCCGTCGACCTCGAACCGGCGGAGGTGTGGCAGCGGGTCGAGCCGCTCGAGACCTATCGTCGGCCTGGGGCTACGGAGCGGCCGGGCAGGCCGGCGTATCGAATCCCCCATCGCCGATCGTCAGCGGCGCGTTACCCACGTCCCTCGGGATCAGGCCCGCGATCGGCCCGCCGTTCGCCGCCGAGGCCGGCGTCGTGTCGGTCTGGTTGGCGCCATCGTTCGCGGTCCCCACACAGCGCAGTGGAGTCATGCCGTGCACGTGGGCCGTGGCCGAGCCGGCCGGAAGCAGGGCCATCCCGGTCACGACGGCGAGCGTCATCAGTGCCCTGGGCCGTCTCCGCGCAAAGCTCCTGTCGACCATTGCGATCGACCTCCTCTCTCGGATTTCGCCGATGCGTGGATGTACGCATCGGCGGCGCGGAGCGTTCAAGCGATGGCAGCGCGACGTGGCCCGACTCGCCGAGGCGGGTAGGAGCAACCCATGATCATCCTCGGCCTCATCATGCTGATCCTCGGCGCCGCACTGGGCATCGGCATTCTCTGGACGATCGGCATCATTCTCATCGTCGTCGGCGCCATCCTCTGGTTGCTCGGCTCCTTGGACCGCGCGGTGGGCGGGCGCCGGCACTACTGGTGAATCTATGTCACCGGGACGTCGCCGGCCGGCCTCGCCGCATCCGCGTCGCCCGCGGCGACCGGCGGAGCGGCTGCCGCCTGCTTCCTTCGCGTCCTTCTTGACCTGCTTGAGCAGACGGCGGTCGCGCAGCGCCCTCTCGCGCGTGAGCTTGGCCATCGTGGTCCTGGAACTGGAAGCCATGCATTCATCCGTTCTGGTGGACGTGCGGGCGGTCGTTTTCGTCAGTGAGTCCTACGGCCGGCGCTTCGCCAGCTCCGCGCGCTCGCGCCGCTCGGCGGCCCGGCGGTCGGCGGCCTGCTCCTCGTACCTCGCCTGCCTTCGGGCTCTCGCCAGCTTGCTGGCCTGCTCGTTGCGGCTGGCGATCGCGTCTCTCGCCGCCCTCCACGCGGCTTCCCCACGCTTGGGGGGCTCCGCCGGCCGCTGGGGTCTACTCGTGTCGCTCATCGCGCCACCTCATCGCTCTCCTGAGACTGACGCCTCGTGACGCCATGGTGCAGGGGAGCCTGAGCACCTGGCGCTGCGCTTCCCGAGGCGAAGTACTCGTCGTCGCCCGCAAGGCTGCGGGGAGTGAAGCTCATCGCGACGTCGCGGCGGCGCTTGCATCCTCTACGCCGAGGTCGACTCCCGGCCCGAGCAGCTCGGACGCCGTCGCGTCCCTCCCGATGCGCGCCTCGTAGAGCGAGAGCGCGGAGGCGACCTGTGCAGGCCCAGCGCCGATCACGGCGCCCACGGCGGCGGACACGCGGCAGCGTCCGAGCCGCCGATAGGGCAACTGCACGTCGTACGTGCGGCCGGCAGGACCGCCTCCGCCGACCGTGATCTCCTCGATGCCCGATCCGGCGAACGGCACCGTTCAGACCGCCGCCTGCTCGGGCCGGCCGAGCCGTCTCGCCGCTGACGCCTGACGCCGCGCGCGCGTGACCAGCACGTGGCCGGCGCGGGCGTGCAGGGAGCTCGGGCGGTCGCGCATCGGTGCGGCCGGCGACGCCGAGCCGGAGGCCCAGGCGGCGGCGCAGCGCCAGCAGCGTTCCTCCTGACGCGCCATCGGAGCCCGGCAGCTCCGGCAGACGCGCGGGTGGTGTCGGTCTCGCATTCGATCAGCTCCTGGTCGTCGGCGGCCAGACCGGGACGGGCAGGGACACCGCCGCGGCGATCCCCTCGTCCGGCCAGAGGTCCACGCCGGGCCGTGCCTGCGTGGCCCGGCGATAGCCGACGAGCTCGGTGAGCTCGCCGGCGGGCTCGAGGGGCGACCCGCAGCCGTCGCACACGCCGGCGGCGTCACGGGCGGAGTAAAGGCGGGTCCTGCAGGTCACGCACTTGAGATGGGGCATCCGGCCCCCTTTCGCTCGGTGTCGATGGAAACAATAGTGGATCGACAATTCTAGAAAAGTATATCCTGCTTTGACAGTGTCCGAACCGGCGACATGGTCGTTCCTCACCAACCACGCGAGGGTGCTGATCTGCATCGCCCAGGACCCCGGCATCCGCCTGCGCGAGATCGGCGAAGCCGTGGGCATCACCGAGCGGGCCGCGCACCGCATCGTCGGGGAGCTCGCCGACGCCGGGTACGTGACGCGCCGGCGCATCGGCCGCCGCAACCAGTACACGATCCGTCCCGACCTGCCGGTCCCGGACTCGCTCGCGCGCAACCGCCGCGTCGGGGACCTGCTCGCCATCGTCGCCGCGAGCGACGCTCCACGGATCGAGTCCGGCGGAACCTAGTACCGGTGTTCGTAAGTACGTGCGGTCGCCGGTGGTCGTCGGCGCCGGCTGACGCCGCACGGTGATCCGGAAGTGTGCCGGGGCACATGACCGGTCACCGGGTGGTGTCAGGCGGTGATCGGCGGCCGCCGGAACCGTGCGTACTTGCGAATGCCGGTACTAGAGCCCGCGCCGGCGAGCGTCGTCGCTGAGCGCCTTCGCCAGCGCCTCCGGCTCCATCCTGTGCTCCAGCTCCGCCATCCGCTCCTCGTGCCGGATCGAATCGCGGTGGATCGCGTCCTGGAGCCCTTCCACGAGCGCCTCGAGGTGCTCGAGCCGCTCCTCGAGGCGCCGCAGCCGCCCGGGCTCGACATGCTGCCTCTCGCGGCGAGCGGCGAACAGCCGGACGATGCGCCCGCGCACGCTCAACCGGCGCACCTCGGGTCCGGCCTCATGGGGCGCCCTCGATCGCGGGCCGCGGCAGCGGCGGCACAGCCGAGCGACGCCTGGCGGCGGGTCGCAGCGTCCACAGGCGGTCGATCCCGGCCCAGCCCGCATAGGCGAGGGCGCCCGCGGTTCCCGTGGCCGTCAGCAGGACGCCGGCCGCCGCGGTCAGCGCGGCGCCGTTGGCGCCGAGGATCACGACGACCGCGGCGGCGCCCACGCTGGGCCCGATGGGAAGCTGGCTGAGCGTCACCATCGCGATCAGGACGGCCGTCGCGTCGAGCAGCGACGCATCGACGCCGACGGCCTGGAGCATGAGCCAGTTGCGGGCGATCTGGGAGAACACCGCCACCAGGATCAACGCGATGACGAGAGTCCGGCCGTGCAGGCTCCGCAGGACCGCCAGGCCGCTCCAGAATCCCTTGCGCCACCGGCTCGCCAGCCTCCGCAGGCCGGCGACGAGCAGGACCGCAGCCGCCAGGAACACGAGCGGCAGCCACCACGGCAGCCCGAGCGGACCCACGAGCGTGAACGACGCCAGGGCCGCCAGCACCGCCTCGACCGTGATGATCGGCACCTCCGCCGCGATCAACGCGGGCACGCGCGGGCACTCGTCCGGGGCGGCGCGCCGCAGGGCGCCGATCCGCGCCGCCGTGCCGATGTGGCTGTTGAGCTGGCTGCCGAGATACCCCATGCTCGCCGCCCGATACAGGCAGCGGCGACCGACGGTGCCGCCCGCGGCCGCGACGCAGATCCGCCACGCCTCGGTCCGCGACACCAGGGCGAGCAGTTGCAGCGCCGTGGCCGCCAGCAGGATCCCGAGCGGCGCCGAGCCCAGCGCCGCGCCGAACTCCTCCCGGCGGTCCGCCAGCACGTAGGCCAGCACGGCGGTCACTATGAGAGCTCCGGCGATCGTGGTCAGCACGCTCCGGCGCCGGCCCGCATCTCGGACCTCGCGCCGGCGGGGCACCGGCGGGCTCAGCGTTGGCGGCACTACCTGACTCCTGACGGCGTCGCTTGGGGAGATCAGGCGGCGCTCAAGCGTGCGGCTGCACGGAACGGGCTGGGCTCCTCGTCGACACCAGCGTACCCCGAAATCCCGGGCGCGCTACTCTGGGTGTCGTTACGGCCGGATCATCGGAGATCCGGCGACGCAGTGCCTAGCGCCCGCAGTTGTTGCCTCAGAGCTTCTCCCGCGTTCGCAGTGCACACGACGCCGTGGAGGAACAACATGGCAACCGGAACCGTCAAGTGGTTCAGCGACGACAAGGGCTTCGGCTTCATCACGCCCGACGAGGGGACCAAGGATCTCTTCGTCCACCACAGCGCCATCGCCGGTGAGGGCTTCAAGACCCTCGCGGAAGGCGCCAAGGTG
This sequence comes from Solirubrobacteraceae bacterium, assembly GCA_050696935.1. GTDB lineage: Bacteria > Actinomycetota > Thermoleophilia > Solirubrobacterales > Solirubrobacteraceae > DASSUW01. The sequence continues at coordinate 6,864 of JBOGYU010000063.1, forward strand.
TCCTACGAGGCGGAGGCCGGCCCCAAGGGCCCCAGCGCCGCCAACGTGACGACGCTCTAAGCACCGTCTGGCAGGGGGCCGCCGATCGGCGGCCCCCAAAAGCCTCCTGCGCTCGCCGGCCCGGGTAGTCTTGATGACTCGCACGCCGGGCCGCTACGCCTCCCTCCCACCGCGTGTGGCTTCGTCCTCCAGGGGAAGCGAGCGAGGAGTGCCGACATGGCACCAGCCCGAGGGCCATTGCGCAGGGATCGCCGGCCGAGATCGAAGACGCCCGCCGAGCGGGCCGACGAGGCCGCCGAGGTCCAGCGCCGTCTCAAGCGCGAGGCGGCCGCCCGCCGCCGGGCGAAGTCGGACGCCGATCAGTCTCCTCGCACCATGAGCGGTCTGCCGGCGGCGGACGGCACGGGTGGCATGTCGACCAGCACCCAGAGCCCTGACGCGGCGGTCAGGCCGGCCACGACCGCGATCGCGCCGCCGAAGCCGAGTGCGTCGGCGACCGCCCCCGCGATCAGGCCGCCGGCGACGTAGCCGCAGTCGCGCCAGAAGCGGTAGACCCCGACGACCGGCGCCCGGGCGACCGGCGTCACGGCGTCCGACACGGCCGCGATCAGGGTCGGGTAGACGAGCGCGGTGCCGAAGCCGAGCAGGACGGCCGCGGCGGCTGCCGGCGTCGTCGCGCCGTCGCCGAGCGCGAGGAGTCCGAGCGCCGCGGACTGGATCAGCATGCCGCCGGCGATCAACGGCTTGCGACCGACCTGATCCGACCAGTGCCCGGTGGCGATCTGCGCGACGCTCCAGACGGCGGGATAGAGCGCCGCGATCAGGCCGATGGACCCGATGCTCGCGCCGTGCGCCGCCAGGTAGAGCGGGACCAGTCCCCACGCCAGCGCGTCGTTGAGGTTGTTGACGAGGCCCGCCTGCGAGCACGAGCGCAACGCCGGCTCGCCGTAGCTCGCCCGCGCGAACGCGCGCCGCAGCCCGGGGGCCCGGTCGTCGGCCTGCGCATGGTCGCGTGTCTGCTCGAGCGAGACGTGCGCCTCGGTGTCGCGCACCAGCAGCACCGACAGCAACAGGGCGGTCACCGCGATGGCGGCGCCGGCGACGACGAGGACGTCGCGCGCCGCGAAGTCCGCGGCCAGCCAGCCGCTCAGGCCCGCGGCCAGAGCGAGGCCACCGTAGCCGGCGGATTCGTTGAGCCCGAGCGCGAGGCCGCGGCGCTTCGGCCCGACGAGGTCGATCTTCATGACGACCGTCATGGACCACGCGAGCCCCTGGTTGACTCCGAGCAGCGCGTTGGCGGCGACGATCCAGCCCCAGCTCGGCGCGACCGCGATCAGCAACGGGACGGGGAGCGCGACCACCCAGCCCGCGATCAGCAGCCGGCGGCGCCCCGCGCGCGCCGCGCCCGTCCCCGCGGCGAGGTTCGTCAGGGCCTTGGCGACGCCGAACGCGACGATGAACGACAGCACCGCGGTGCTCGAGTCCAGGCCGAAGTCGTCGCGGCCGACGAGCGGCAGCGTCGAGCGCTCCAGGCCGACCATCGCGCCGACGAAGGCGTTGACGGCGACGAGCAGCGAGAACTGCGCGGCGTTCTCACGCAGCCCGAGACGGACGGGCCCTGGGCTCACGTCACCTCGGCGAGCGGCCGTCCCGAGCGGTTGGCGGCGACGATCGCCGCCTGCTGCTCGGGTGCCGGCGGGATGTCCTGCGTCAAGGACTCGGCGAACGCGTCCTCGGAGCCGAGCTGCAGCGCGCGGTTGTGGCGGCGCTCGAAGCCGACGCTCGAGATCGGGTTGGATGACAGGCCGCGCCCGCAGACCGACCCGGAGTAGTGCGCCGGGTAGAGCACGAGGTGGTCGGGCAGCGTCAGCAGCCGCTCGGTCAGCGAGCGGTACAGGCTGCGGGCCATCTCCTCGACGGTGTGCTCGCCGTGGGCGTGCAGGTCCGGCCGGCCGGCGTCGCCGACGAGCAGCGCGTCCCCGGTCAGGACGAACCAGGGCTCGTCGCCGCGCGAGCGGTCGGTGACCAGGTAGGCGTGATGCGCGAGCGCGTGGCCGGGGGTGGCGAGCGCCTCGATCTCGGTGTTCCCGAGCGTGACGACCTCGCCGTCGCGCAGCGCGTGATGCGCGAACTCGACGCCGGCGCCCTCGGGCAGGTACGCCGTGGCGCCGGTGCGCGCCACGAGCTCGGGAAGCCCGGAGACGTGATCGGCCTGCAGGTGCGTATCGAGCACGGCGACGATCGCAGCGCCCTGGACCTCGGCCAGGGCGACGTACTCGTCGACCAGGTCGACGTGCGGGTCGACGACCGCGAACGCGCTGTGCGTCTTGCACCCGAGCAGGTACGAGGCGCAGGCGGTCTCGTCGTTCAGCAGCTGGCGGAAGTACACGTCGGCCTCCGGGCGTTCGAGCTCATCAGGCTTGACAAGCTATCAAGCGATCTATTGAATAGCAAAGGATGAGCTCGCGCCAGGAGAAGGACGCGCTGTTCGAGGCGATGGCACTGATGGGCAAGGCGTTCGCCAACCCACGCCGGCTCGAGCTGCTCGACCTGCTCGCGCAGGCAGCGCGGACGGTCGACGAGCTCGCGCGCGCGAGCGGCCAGTCGACCGCGAACACCTCCCAGCACCTGCAGGCGCTGCACATCGGCGGGATGGTGACGCGCACGCGCGAGGGCACGAGCGTGCGCTACGCGCTCGCCGGCGACCGCGCCCTCGCGCTGTGGCTGGCGCTGCGCGACGCCTCCGTCTCCCAGCTGGCCGAGGTCGAGCGCGCCGCGCGCGACTACCTGGGTGACGACGTCGACACGGTCGGGCGCGACGAACTGCTCGCACGGCTGCGCAAGGGCGATGTCGTGCTCGTCGACGTGCGCCCGCTGGAGGAGTACGAGGCGGGCCACATCAAAGGCGCGCGCTCGATCCCCATCGGCGAGCTCGAGGATCGGCTGGCCGAGCTGCCGGCCGGCCGCGAGGTCGTCGCCTACTGCCGCGGCCCGTTCTGCGCCTACGCGCACGAGGCCGTCCGCCGCCTGCAGGCCGCCGGCCGGCCGGCACGCCGCCTCGAGGAGGGCTGGCCGGAATGGCGGCTGGCCGGCCAATCCACGTGAACGACCAGGAGGGAGCACTCACGATGAGCACCGTCGCACGGCAGCTCGACACCTCAGAGCTCGAGCAGCGCGTCAAGCGCATGTACGAGGAGGTCGCGCGCGAGCCCGAGCGCGAGTTCCACTTCGAGACCGGCCGGCCGCTCGCCGAGCGGCTCGGCTACCGGCCCGCCGAGCTCGACCGGATCCCGGCCGCCGCGATCGACTCGTTCGCCGGGGTCGGCTACTTCCTCGACCTCGCGGCGATCGCCGCCGGCGAGACCGTGCTCGACCTCGGCAGCGGCTCGGGCACCGACAGCTTCCTGGCCGCGCTGGCCACCGGGAGCGGCGGGCACGTCATCGGCGTCGACATGACCGTCGCCCAGCTCGCCAAGTCCCGCGACCTCGCCGCCCGGCACGGCTTCCCGCAGGCCGAGTTCCGCGACGGCTACATCGAGCGGCCGCCCGTCGAGGAGGCGACCATCGACTGCGTGATCTCCAACGGCGTCGTCAACCTCTCTCCCGACAAGCCCGCCGTGTTCGCGGCAGCGGCCCGCGCGCTGCGCCCCGGCGGCCGCCTCGCGCTCGCCGACATCGTCACCGACCACCAGCTGCCCGAGGGCGTGACGTGCGACGCGGCGCTGTGGGCGGCGTGCATCGGAGGCGCCATGCAGCGCGACGGCTACCGCGAGGCGATCGAGGCCGCGGGCTTCACGATCGAGGCGTGGCGCGAGAACACCGAGTACCGCTTCGTCTCCGAGCGCGCCGACAACGCGACTCGAAAGTACGGCGTCAAGAGCGTCTCGCTGCTCGCCCGGCGTCACTGACTCCTGGCCTTCCAGAAGCAGTAGTCAGCGGTGATGTACGGACCTCGACCTCGCTCACGGAATGCCCGCGCCCGCCGTTTCAAGGTCATGGCCACCGTCACGACCACCAGCATCCGCGAGCGGGTAGACGCGCTCGACTGGGACGAGATCCGCGAGCGGCTCGACACGCTCGGCCACGCCACCACCGCGCCGCTCCTGGATCCCGCCGAGTGCGACGAGCTGTCGGACCTGTTCGACGGCGGGCGCTTTCGCTCCACCATCGACATGGCGCGCCACCGCTTCGGCGACGGCCGCTACCGGTACTTCGACCACCCGCTCCCCGGCGCGATCGCCGAGCTGCGCACCTCCTTCTACCGGCACCTGGCCCCGATCGCCAACGAGTGGGCGGAGCGGCTGCGCGGCGACAACGCCACCTTCCCGCTCGAGCACGACGAGCTGCTGGAGCGCTGCCGCGCGGCCAGACAGGAGCGGCCCCGCCGCTCATCCTCCGCTACGGCGAGGGCGACTGGAACGCCCTGCACCAGGACATCTACGGCGACGTCTCCTTCCCGTTCCAGGTCCTCACCGTCCTCTCCGAGGATGGGCGTCATCTTCCACGACTCGAGGTGACGCGCGTCCGCGGGATCGCGGGTACAGGGTGTGCATGACCGCCGAGCCGTGCTTCGTCATCCACAAGCACGCGGCCCGTTCGCTGCACTACGACTTCCGGCTCCAGGTCGGCGGGGTGCTGAAGTCATGGGCGGTGCCGAAGGGGCCTTCGACCGACCCGCGGGAGAAGCGCCTCGCAGCGGAGGTCGAGGACCACTCGCTCGAGTACGCCGACTTCGAGGGCGTGATCGGGGAGGGATACGGCGCCGGCGCCGTGATCGTCTGGGACGCCGGCACCTACCGCAGCCTCACCGACGGCTCGGTCGAGGGGGCGCTCCGCAACGGGCACCTGTCCGTGTGGCTGGAGGGTGAGAAGCTCCGCGGCGGCTGGACCCTGCAGCGGACGAAGGGCGGGGCCAAGCCGCAGTGGCTGCTGATCAAGCGCCGCGACGAGGGCGCCGATGCCCGCCGCAACCCGGTCGGCACCCAGCCCGAGTCGGTGCGCACCGGCCGCACGGTCGAGGAGCTCGGCGAGGAGGGGGACTGAGCCGGGGTGGATCCGTTCGCCGCCCTCCCGGACGACGAGCGGGCCCTGCTGCGACCCGCACCGCGCCCGGAACGCGTGGAGCCGATGAAGGCCGTGCTCACGGACGAGCGCTTCTCGGACGCCGGCTGGGTCTACGAGCGCAAGCTCGACGGGATCCGCTGCGTCGCGACGAAGGCCGAGCGCCGGGTGCGGCTGCGCTCGCGCAACGACCTGAGCCTCAACGGCCGCTTCCCCGAGATCGCGGAGGCGCTCGAGAGCGACCCGGCGACGGACTTCGTCGTCGACGGCGAGGTGGTCGCGTTCGACGGCCCCCGGACCAGCTTCGCCCGCCTCCAGCAGCGCGGCGAGCGCCGGATCGCCGTCTTCCTCTACGTCTTCGACCTGCTCTACATCGCCGGGCACGACACCACCGCGCTGCCGCTGCGCGCGCGCAAGGCCGTGCTGCGCCGCGCGCTGGGGTTCCACGGCCCCGTCCGGCTGACCCCGCACCGCAATCGCGACGGCGAGGCGCTGTTCCGCGACGCCTGCCGCAAGGGGTGGGAGGGGCTGATCGCCAAGCGCGCCGCCGCGCCGTACGTGCACGGCCGGTCGCGCGACTGGCTGAAGTTCAAGTGCTCGGCGCAGCAGGAGCTGGTGATCGGCGGCTTCACGGCACCGCAGGGCAGCCGCACGGAGCTCGGCGCCCTGCTGCTCGGGCACTTCCAGGATGGTCGCCTGCGCTACGCGGGCAAGGTCGGCACGGGGTTCACGCGCGCGACGCTGCGCGACCTTGGCAGGCGCCTCGCGCCGCTGCGGCGGGACGGCTCGCCGTTCGCCGACGAGGTGCGCGAGCGCGGCGCCACCTGGGTGCAGCCGCGCCTGGTGGCCCAGATCGGCTTCAGCGAGTGGACGCGCGACGGGCGCCTGCGCCACCCGCGCTTCCTCGGGTTGCGCGAGGACAAGCCGGCCGAGGAGGTGGTGCGCGAGTGACCGGCACGGTCAGGGCCGGCCGCCGCAACGTCTCGATCAGCCACGCCGACCGGGTGCTCTTCCCCGATGCCGGGTTGACCAAGCTCGACCTGGCCCGCTACTACGCCGGCGTCGCCGAGGCGATGGTCCCCCACGTGCGCGGGCGTCCGCTCGCGCTGCAGAGCTTTCCCGAGGGGGTCGCCGGCGACGGTTACTTCGTCAAGAACGCGCCGCGGCACTTCCCGGACTGGATCGCGACCGCTGCCGTGCCCAAGCGGGAGGGCGGGACGATCCACCAGGTGCTGGCGGGCGACGCCGCCACGCTCGTCTACCTCGCCGGCCAGAACGCGATCACCCCGCACGTATGGACGAGCCGCGCCGACCGGCTGGAGCGCCCCGACCGGCTCGTGTTCGACCTGGACCCCTCCACCAGGCGCTTCGCCGAGGTCCGGGCGGCGGCGCGGGCGCTGGGCGACCTGCTGCGCGACCTCGGGCTCGCGCCGTTCGCGATGACGACCGGCTCGCGCGGCCTGCACATCGTCGTCCCGCTGCGCCGGACCGCGGAGTACGGAACGGTCCACGGCTTCGCGCGCCTGGTCGCCGGCGCGCTGGTCGAGCGCGACTCGGGCGCCCTGACGGTCGAGTTCCGCCGCAACCGCCGCGGCGAGCGCATCTTCGTCGACGTCAACCGCAACGCCTACGGGCAGCACGCGGTCGCCCCCTACGCGGTCCGGGCGCTCCCGGGCGCGCCGGTCGCCACCCCGCTGCGGTGGGAGGAGCTCGACGACGGCCGCCTCGACCCGCAGGGCTGGACCGTCGCCACGATCGGCGACCGGCTGGCGGACGGCGGCGACCCATGGCGCGCGATCGCCCGCCACGTCCGATCCACGGGCCCGGCGGAGCGCGCACTGGAGCGCCTCTAGCGCCGCTGGCAGCGCGGACTTGACGGCCCCGCGGCGCCTCCACTCCGCGTCAAGCACCTGCACGCCCGCGATCCGGCGACCCTGCGCGTGGCGTGCGAGATAGCGGCGGAACCCCTCGACGTCAGGCAGCTCGGGCATCGAGTCCAGGGTTCCCGCCGCGGGTGGCCCGGGATCATGGACCCATCGGGATCTCCGCGCGCACGCGCGTCCCGCCGCCCGGCGGGCTGTCGAGCGAGAGGCTGCCGTCGAGCGCCGCGACGCGGTCCGCCAAGCCGCGCAGGCCCGACCCCCGGCCCGCGTCGGCGCCGCCGACCCCGTCGTCCGCGACCTCCACGGTCACGCGCCCGTTCGCCCTCCGGACCGCCACCCTCGCGTGCGTCGCGTCCGCGTACTTGGCCACGTTCGCGAGCGCCTCGGAGACGACGAAGTAGGCGGCGCTCTCCACCGGGCCGGGGAGGCGCTCCTGGTCGGCCGACAAGGTCACCGGCACCGGGACCCGGCTGACGAGCGCCTGGAGCGCCGGCTCGAGGCCCCGGTCCGTGAGCACCGCCGGGTGGATGCCGCGCGCCAGCTCCCGCAGCTCGGCCAGGCTCGTCTGCAGCTCCTCCTGCGCGCGGTCGAGCATGGCCGCGAGCTCTGGGTCCGCGGCGCGGGTGCGCGCGGTACGGAGCAGCAGCGCGAGCGCGACGAGCCGCGCCTGCGCCCCGTCGTGCAGGTCGCGCTCGAGCCGCCGGCGCTCGGCGTCCCCGGCGTGCACCAGCCG
>JBOGYU010000064.1:0-14367 GCA_050696935.1 Solirubrobacteraceae bacterium
CGCTCTCGCCGAGCGCGACGCTGTGCGACTGCAACGGCGTGACCACCGGCGCGATCGTCCGGGCGTGGGTGAACGGTGCCCGGACGACCGCGGACGTGGTGACTGCCACCAGAGCCGGCACCGGCTGCGGCACCTGCCGAGACGTCGTCGATTCGTTCGTGACCTCGCTCGCCGAGGACACCGCCGAGGAGGTCGTGGCATGACTGTCAACGGCAACGGACATGTACGGCGCGACCACGTCGTGGTCGTCGGCAACGGCATGGTGGGGCAGCGGTTCGTCGAGGCGTTGCGAGCGCGCGACGAGTCCGGCCGTTGGCAGGTGACCGTGCTGGCCGAGGAGGACCGGCCGGCGTACGACCGCGTCGGGCTGTCCGCGTTCTTCTCGGGGACCTCGCCGGAGGAGCTTTCGCTCGTACCTGAAGGCTTCTACGACCACGAGGGCGACGTCTCGCTGAAGCTCGCCTCGCCCGTGACCGCGCTCGACCGCGACCGGCGCGTCGTCACGACCGCCGACGGTGAGTACGTGTACGACGCGCTCGTGCTCGCGACCGGGTCGTACCCGTTCGTGCCGCCGGTGCCGGGACACGACCTTCCTGGAACGTTCGTCTACCGCACGATCGACGACCTCGTCGCGTTGCAGAACTACGCGGCCGGCCGGCGGGTCGGCGCGGTGGTCGGCGGCGGCCTGCTCGGGCTCGAGGCCGCCTACGGCGTCGCGTCGCAGGGGTGCCCGGTGACCGTAGTGCACCTCATGGACCGGCTGATGGAACGCCAGCTCGACGCCCTCGCCGCCGGCCTCCTGCGCCCCGCGATGGAGGAGCTCGGCGTCGACGTCCTGCTCGAGCGCCAGACCGAGCGCGTGCTGGGCACCGAGCGAGCCACCGGCCTGCGCTTCGCCGACGGCGAGGAGCTCGAGGCCGACCTCGTCGTCGTCAGCATCGGCATCCGCGCCGACACCACGCTGGCCCGGGAGGCGGGAATCGAGGTCGGGCGCGGGATGCTGGTCGACGACGCGCTGCGGACGAGCGCCGCGGGCGTGTGGGCAGTGGGCGAGTGCGCCGAGCACCGGGGCATGGTGTACGGCCTGGTGGCGCCGATCCACGAGCAGGCCGAGGCGGCCGCCGACGCGCTGCTCGGACGGGCGGACGGCGCCGCCTATGCCGGCTCGCTGCAATGGGCCAAGCTCAAGGTCATGGGGGTCGACGTCGTCTCGATCGGCAGGCCCGAGGGCTTCCAGGAGGCGGTGGCCGCGGACGCGACGGCGCCGGCCTATCGCAAGCTCGTCCTCGAGGACGGGCGCGCCGCGGGCGCGATCCTGCTCGGCGACCTGCGCGGGACCGAGGACCTGCTGGAGGGGATCCGCTCGGCGGAGGAGGTCGGCGACCCGCTGTCGCGGCTCGCCGCCGCGGCGGAGGCGACCGCCGCGGACCTGCCCGACTCGGCGCAGATCTGCAACTGCAACGGCGTCTGCAAGGGCGACATCGTGGCCGCCGTGCGCGAGGACGGGTGCGCGACGGCGCGGGAGGTCATGACCCGCACGCGCGCCGGCACGGGGTGCGGCTCGTGCAAGGCGACCGTGAGGGAGCTCGTGACGCTCCAGACCGGCGGCGCGGCGGACGAGCCCGCCTTCCTGTGCCCATGTCGTCGCCAGACGCGCGAGGAGCTCGCCGCGGCGATCCGCGAGCGCGGCCTGGAGGCGGTGAGCGAGGTGGCGGCCGCGTGCGGGACCGGGCGCGAGTGCGGCGCGTGCAAGCCGGCGCTCGCATACCTCGTGTCCGAGGTCAATGCGAACCGACACCGCGAGGAGCGCGCGGCGCGCTTCATCAACGACCGCGTCCACGCCAACATCCAGAAGGACGGCACCTTCTCCGTGGTCCCGCGCATGTACGGCGGGGTCACCACCCCGGACGAGCTGCGGCGGATCGCGGACGCCGCCGAGCGTTACGGGGCGCGGATGGTGAAGGTCACCGGCGGCCAGCGAATCGACCTATTGGGCGTCTCCAAGCAGGACCTGCCGGCCATCTGGCGGGACCTCGGGATGCCGTCGGGCCACGCCTATGCCAAGGCGATCCGGACGGTGAAGACGTGCGTGGGCGCGGACTTCTGCCGCTTCGGCCTGGGCGACTCGATCGCCCTCGGCGTCGAGCTCGAGAGGCACTGGGAGGGCCTGCACACCCCGGCCAAGGTCAAGAGCGGCGTCTCCGGCTGCCCGCGCAACTGCGCCGAGGCGACCGTGAAGGACATCGGCGTCGTCGCCGTCGAGGGCGGCTGGCAGATCCGGGTCGGCGGCGCCGCCGGAGCGACCGTGCGCGAGGCCGACGCGCTCGCCACGGTGACCACCGCCGAGGAGGTGGTCCGGATCGCCACCACCCTGCTGCAGTACTACCGCGAGCACGGCGAGTACAAGGAGCGCCTGTACGACTTCGTCCCGCGCGTGGGGCTGGACGAGATCCGGCGGGTGGTGCTCGACGAGCACGACGGCGCGGCCTTGCGCGAGCGCTTCCGGATCGCCAAGGCGGCGGTCAGCGACCCCTGGCTAGAGCGCGACGCCCCATACCACCCGCGCCAGTTCCGCGACCTCGACGAGCCGGCCGCACCGCAGCGCCCGCCGGTCGCGCTCGTGGGCCCGCCTCCGGAGGGCGAGCGGTGAGCGCGGCCGCCGCAGCCGCCGCTCGGCTGACCGGCGCCCTCGTGCGCGTGTGCGCCGTCGACGACGTGCCGCTCGGGGAAGGCCGGGCCGCAACCACCGGCGGCAGCCGGATCGCCGTCTTCCACACGCCGACCGGCTGGTATGCGCTCGACGACGCCTGCCCGCACCGCGCGGGCCCGCTCGCCGATGGCCTCGTGGCCGACCACTGCGTGACCTGCCCGCTCCACGAGCGCCGCTTCGACCTCGCGACCGGCGCCGCCCTCAACGGCGGCGGACCGGTCACCGCGCACCGAGTCGTCGTGCGCGGCGACGACGTGCTCGTCGAGATCGCGCGCACTGCCTGAGCCAGCGCTGCGTCGCCGGGCGCACGGCTCGCACCTCCATGCCCTATGGTCGCTCGGCGGACTGGTAACGCGGCCCGCGCACACCGCTGGGCGCGGCCCCGAGACGGAGGACGGCGATGGCCGCAATGAGGTGGTGGGGTTGGGGGTACGAGGGCGTTTCGTTCAGCCACGAGGACAAGCCGGCTCTCGGACCGTTCCTGCAGCGCCACCTGGACCTCGACGTCGCGCAGGTGACATCCCGGCCCGTCGCCCTCGAGGACCTCCGCATCCCCGAGCCGTCCCTTTCTCCCAGGCTCCGCGCCGCCCTCGAGAAGGCGGTCGGAGACGGCCACGTGTCGGCCGACCCGCTCGACCGGCTGGTTCACGCCCGTGGCAAGAGCCTGCGCGATCTCGTACGCCATCGTCGCGGTGAGCTGGGCCGGCTTCCCGACATCGTCGTCCGGCCGGGCGATGAGGACGAGGTGGCGGCGGTCCTGCACGCCGCGCTCGAGCACGACGCCGTCCTCATTCCGTTTGGCGGCGGCACGAGCATCGCCGGCAGCCTCGAGGCTCCTGCGCAGGAGCGGCGTACGGTCATCTCGCTGGACCTGTCGCGGCTGTCCCGCGTGCTCGCCGTCGACGCGACGTCCCGCCTCGCCCGGATCCAGGCCGGTGCCCTCGGGCCGGACCTGGAACGGCAGCTCGACGCCCAGGGGTGGACGCTCGGCCACCTTCCGGACAGCTTCACGCACTCGACGCTCGGCGGCTGGATCGCCACGCGGTCGTCGGGCATGCAGTCGGACCGCTATGGCGACATCGGCGACCTGACGCGGGCGGTGCGCGTCGTCACTCCCGCGGGGCTGCTGGCCACGCGCCCGGTGCCCCACACGTCGACCGGACCCAGCGTGCGTGAGATGGTGCTGGGCAGCGAAGGCCGCCTGGGCATCATCACCGAGGCCACCGTCCACGTGCGGCGCGTCCCGCAGCGCCGGATCATCCTCGGCTACCTCTTCCCGAGCTGGGCGGACGGTCTTACGGCCATGCGCGACATCGCCGCCGGTGACGTGGCGCCCTCGGTGACTCGCGTGTCCGACGCGAACGAGACGCGGTTCTCGTTCGCAACGCGGAAGGATCCGTCCATCGCGGACCGGCTCAAGTCCAAGGCGCTCACGACGTACCTGCAGCGCCGCCGCCGCTTCGACGTCGAGTCGATGTGCCTCTCGTTCATCGGCTACGAGGGCAGCGAGCGCCATGTGGCGGCCCAGCGCAAGCTCGTAGGGCGGATCGTGGGTCGTCACGGCGGGCTCTGCATCGGCAGCTCCCCGGGCGCCCTCTACGACCAGAAGAAGTTCGACACGCCGTACATCCGGGACTTCCTGCTCGACCGCGGCGCGCTCGCCGACGTATCCGAGACGGCGGCTCCGTGGAGCCGGCTGTCCCCGCTCTACGACAGCGTCATGGCCGCTGCCCACCGAGCCTTTGACGAGCTGGGCGTCCGCGGCTACATCATGTGCCACCTGTCGCACTCCTACCACGCCGGCGCGTGCCTGTACTTCACGTTCGCCTTCAAGCCCTCGGATGAGGAGACCGGGCTGCCGGAATACGACCTCGTCAAGTCGGCGATCCAGCAGGCCTTCATCGATTCCGGCGCCACGTTGTCGCATCACCACGCCGTCGGCACCGAGCATGCCCGCTGGCTCGAAGACGACATCTCGGCGCCAGGTGTCGCCATGCTGCACGCGCTCTTCAGCGGCGTGGATCCGAAGGCGAACCTGAATCCGGGGAAGATCGTGTGAGAGCCGGCCGCGGCGCGTCAGACGTGTCCTGGGCACATGGCGGGGTGGCACGCGCCGTGCGCGAGGTCCTGCTGATGGGTGTGCTGGGCCCGCTGATCGACCTCTACACCCGCCGCCGGATCGTCGGCCGGGAGCACCTCGGCGACCTGAACCCTCCCGTCCTCTTCGTGGCCAACCACTCCAGCCACGTCGACACACCCACCATCCTGCGAGCGCTGCCCGCGGCGTGGCGTCGACGGACCGCGGTGGCTGCAGCGGCCGACTACTTCTACCGCGTGCCATGGCTCGCGCGCGCGGTGTCGCTGGCGTTCAACACCGTTCCGGTGCAGCGGAAGGGCGAGGGCGCCGTGCCCGATGCCGCCTCGGACCTGGCGCGACTGATCGACGCGGGCTGGAGCTTGCTGGTCTTCGCCGAGGGCACCCGCTCGCGCGACGGCACGGTCGGCCGCCTGCGGTCGGGCGCGGCGGTCCTCGCCGCCGAGCACCACGTGCCGATCGTGCCCGTGCACGTCTCCGGTACTCACGCGGTCATGCCTCCCGGTCGCAAGTGGATGCGCCGGAAGCGCGGCCGCTTCGCCGGGGGCCGGCACCCGATCGCCGTGCACTTCGGCCCGGCGGTGCGCCCCAGCGAGGAGAAGGACCGGATCGAGTTCATGGAGCGGATCAGGCTGTTCTTCGAGGCATCGGGCGCGGTCACGAGCCCGGATAGGCGAGTTTCGGCCCGCAGGGGCTCCGCCTCGGGGCCGCCCGGCCCGTAGCCCGTGACGCGAGTCTTCGTCACCGGGGTCAGCGGCTTCATCGGCGGCGCGCTCACCGCCCGGCTCGTCGATCGCGGCGACGAGGTCGTGGCGCTCGCCCGCTCTGACGAGGCAGCGGCCGCCGTCGCGCGGCGTGGGGCGATGGTCGCCCGGGGCGACGTGCTGGACGAGGACAGTCTCGTCGCCGGCATGGCGGCTGCGACCTGGCGTATCACGTCGCCGGCGTCAACACGCACTGCCCGGCCGATCCCGCGATGCTCCTGCGCGTCGATGTGCAGGGCGCCGAGGCGGCGGTTCGGGCAGCCTCGCGAGCCGGCGTCCACCGCCTGGTGCTCACGTCGTCCGCCGCGTCGGTCGGCGAGCCCGCGGGCACGGTCGCCCGCGAGGACACGACGCACCGCGGGTCGTACCTCTCGGTCTACGACCGCTCCAAGCACCACGGCGAGCAGGCTGCATTCCGGATGGCTCGGCGGCTCGGAGTGGAGGTGATCGCCGTGAACCCCTCATCGGTCCAGGGGCCCGGCCGCTCCACCGGCAACGGGAGGATCATCATCGCCTACCTCAACGGCCGGCTGCGGGTGTTCGTCGACACGCACATCAGCGTGGTGGACATCGGCGACACGGTGGAGGGCCACCTGCTCGCCGCGGCGCGGGGCCGCAGCGGAGAGCGCTACGGGGCGACGATCGCCTCACGAGAGGCCCTGGAGATCGTCTTCGAGCTGTCCGGCATCCGAGACCGCGTCCAGATGGTGCCGCCGGCGCTCGCGCGCTCGGCCGCGGTCATCGCCGCGGGCGTGGCACGCGCCCGGGGCCGGACCTCGTCGATCTGCCCCGCGCGGATCCGCACCATCCTGCACGGCCATCGCTACGACGGCTCGCGGGCGACACGCGAGCTCGGGTTGACGTACACCCCGATTGCCGAGACCTTCCGCCGGACAATCGAATGGCGGTGGCCGAGGGCCTCGTCACCCGGCCGCTTCCCTCCCACTCTCCGCGATGAGCCCCGAGATTCATGGGCCGAGCAGCCACAGCACCGCGCCCAGGACGATCAGGACGATCCCGATCGTGTAGACGACGAGTGACCAGGTCGAGGGCCTGGTCCGGGATAACCATGTGGTCGAAAGCGGCAGGGCGTGGGATGCGTCGCTAGACGCGGCCTGGGGCCAACGCCTCCGCCTCGCGCACGAAGGAGGCGATCGTCTCCGCGTAGAGCTCCGGCACCGTCAGTTGCGGCACGTGGCCCGCGCCCGGGATCGTCTCCCGCTTGATCTGCGGTGCCGCCTCCACGAGCCGGTCGATGGCCCGCGCGAAATGGGCAAGGCTCTCGGTTCCCTGCGTCAGACGCAGAGGTACCGGTAGCCGGGCGAGCGCCGTCAGGTCGGCGCCGCACACGTCGGGATCCTGAAGCTCGTCCAGGAAGGTCGGAGCGTTCCTGACGAACATCGCCCTCACCTCCGGCGGCAGCTGGTTGTCCCAGATCCCCGGGCCGAAGGCCAGCTCATCGACGAACTGTCGTGCCGCGCCTTCGTGGTCACCCGCGGCGATCCGCGTGCCGACCGCCTCCTCGGTGCGGGCCTGCCGCTGTCGGACCTCGCGGCCCTGCGGATCGTCGGCGAGCAACTGCCACAGCGGTGGCTCGTGACAGGAGAGCGAGCGGAAGAGCTGTGGCCGCTTGGCTGCCAGTCGCAGGGCGATGTTGCTGCCGAAGGAGTTAGCGACCACGTGCGCCGGCGCGAGCTCGAGCGACTCGAGCAGAGCGGCGAGATCATCGCCATCCTCGTGAACGCTTCCTTGCCCCTCCGGTCGCTCGCTGCGCGAGTGGCCGCGGCGGTCGTAGACCAGAACTCGGAACGACTCGGCGAGCCGCGGAAGGACGAACTGCCAGTTGGTGGCATCGCCCCAGGACCCGTGTACGAGCGCGAGCGGGTGACCCTCCCCGTGGAGCTGGTGGTAGAGCTTTACACCGTTCACCTTTGCCTCGGGCACGCTTCTCACTCCCTCGTTGCGCTTCGGACGGTGGCCTTGAACAACGCTGTCCCGTGCCGGGTGTCGAGCAGTGCCTCCTGGAGGAAGGCGAGTACCTCTGGCGCCGCCGGGTCGATGAGATGGCCGCCGCCGACCAGCGCGGTGCGAGCGTTGGGAAGCGCGTTTGCCATCGCTGCGGGCCCCTCGTGGAACTCCGGCGGCGAGTCGGCTGCCATCACCAGCAGGACGGGCTGCTCGATCGTGGCGAGCGCGGCGGCGTCAGCCTGAAGCCACCATTCGCCCGCAAGCTCGGCCAGGATCGCCGGGCCGTTGCCCGTGAGCATTCGCCGAACGTCGTCTGGGAACGAGCGCCAGGCCTCCTTCCCCGCGACCTCGCCGATCAGCGCCTGGGCGACCGCATCGACACCGGCGTGCGCCGCCACCTCGCGAAGGCGGTCGGCAAGCGCATCCACCCACTCGGCCGCTGCGGGCGCGAGCGCGCGCGGCGCATCCGGCTCCAGGAGGACCAGCGCCCGCACCCGGTCGGGATAGCGCAGCGCGAGGTCGGTCGCGACCGTACCGCCGTAGCTGCGCCCGATGACGACCGCCGGCGTGGCCGCCAGCGCATCGAGCAGCGCGGCCGCGTCGTCGGCGTGCTCTGTGATGCTGGTGCGCTCGTAGGGCTGCGGGCGCTCGCGGCGGGCGCAGCCGCGCCGGTCGTAGGCGATCACGCGACCGCGTCGCGCCAGCTTCTCGACCGCGTCGGCCCACGCGAGCGCGGAGCCTCCGGCCCCGTGGATGCAGAGGATCGGGGCACCGCTGCCGTGCTCCTCGTAGTACAGGCGCACGCCGTTGACCGAGAGACCCGTCGTTGTGATGGACATCGCGACTCCCGCGAGGGTTCGAGTGATGCAGATGGCCGCGACCGTACGCTCGCCGCGCGCTACCGGCATCGGGCGAACGCCCCATCTTTCGCCGGCCGCAGCTACTCGGCGAGGTCGTGCCGCATCGCAAACAACGCTGCCCCGACCCGCGTCGAGACCCCGGTCTTCGCGTAGATGTGCTCAACGTGGTGGCCGGCGGTCTTCTCGCTGATCACGAGCGCCTCGGCGATCTCCCTGTTCGCTCGACCCTGGGCGAGAAGGCGCAGGACCTCGACCTCGCGGTCGGTGAGGCCGGCCGGGTAGCCCTGTCGCACCCCGAGTGGCACCGCACCGGCCGCCTCGAGCACGGCGTCCAGCGTCCGCTTGTCGAGCGCCCCCGCGCGGACCATCTCGCCGAGCTCGGCGCGAGCCTCCCCGGGGCGCAGCGCGCGCCGGTGGGGACGATCGTGGGTCATCGCGTCGTAGGCGTCGGCCGCGGCCAACAGCCGCGCCTCCACAGTCAGTTGCGCCGCCGCGGCTCCGCGGTGGTACCCGGAGCCGTCGAGCCGCTCGTGGTGGGAGCCGGCCAGTCGGGCGAGCGGCGCGAGCGCGCCCGAGCGCCCGAGCACGCGCTCGGTGTAGTAGGGATGCAGGCGAACGCGCTCCCACGCGCCCGCGCTCAACGGGCCGGGCTTGTCCCAGATCCCGTTCGGCACCGACACCCGGCCGAGGTCGTGGAAGAAGCCCGCGGTGCGCAGCTCGGAAGCGTCGGCGCGCGAGCAGCCGAGCGCCTCCGCGGCAGTCGCCGCCAGCCCGGCCACCCGGGTCGAATGCCCGTGCAGGAAGCCCATCTTCAGGTCGGCGAACTCGCCGAAGGCACGGGCGACCGACGCCAGTCGCGCCGTCGAGATCGTCGCGACCGGCCGCGGCTCGGCGTCGAGGGCGTATTCCCAGGCGTCGGGAGGGTCCGCCGCGCGCAGGAGCGTCTCCGGCTCGGCGAGCGCGGCGTCGACGACCCGTGGGTCGTAGCCGCGCCCGCGGCGCCGCTCGAGGACCTCGATCGCCGCCTCGCGGTCGCGCGCGTGCGCGACGGCCACGAAGTCATGGGCGACCCGAACGATCCGCAGCGACCGGGCGATCTGTTCCCCAGCCACGTCCCCGGGCACGCCCTTTCCGTCCCAGCGCTCGGTCATCTGCCCGAGCGCGCGCGCGACCTCGTCGGGCAGCTGCAGGCGCCGGGTGAGGACCCTTCCGCCCTCGCAGAGGTTCTCGGCCATCAGCTCGAATCCCTTCTGCCCTCCGATCAGCATCTTGGCGACCAGGCGGGCGCGTTCGGGCACCGGCCTGTCGTCCGCGAGGTGACGGACGAGGTACCGGAGGTCCTCGGAAGGCTCTGAAACGGGGCCCAGGACCTGCACGTCGCTCTGGAAGTGGATCTCGTCGCCCCCCACCAGGCTTGCGAGGTACGGTGCGGCCGCGGTGCAGCCCACGTGCGCCAGAAGCGCCACGTAGTAGACCTCCGAGCGCTCCGGGCGGGTACAGCCGAGCCGGTCCGCCAACTCCAGTGACGACAGGCAGATCCCGAGCTCGTGCTCGAGCGGCTGGCCCACACCGAGATCGGTCGCCAGCGACAGCGCCGCCATCAACTCCGCCAGGCGGATGTGATCGTCGGGGCGGACCGCCTCCACCGCCCGAGTCTAGATCGAGCCCTCCCTCAGTCCCAGGAACAGCGGGGTGATGTGCGGCTTCGCGGTCGACCGGGCGGGATCGAAGCGCGAGAATTCCCCCGATGGCAAAGGCACCGGAGGGGATCGCGTCCGAACCGCTCGAGGCCGGCTGGGCTCGGCTCGCCGACGGAGAGTGGGCGGCCGCCAGTGCCTTGTTCGCGGACGCTCTCGCTCGCGAGGAGACGCCGGAGGCCCTCGAAGGGTTGAGCTGGGCTGCGTGGTGGCTCGACGACGCAGAGGCGTTGTTCGACGCGCGCGAGCGCGCCTACCGCCTCTACCGCCGGCGCGGGGAGCGCGCGAGCGCGGCGCGGATGGCCACCTGGCTCGCGGCCGATCAGCTCGACTTTCGCGGCGCCGTGGCGGTGGCGGGCGGCTGGCTGCGGCGGGCCGGGCGGCTGCTCGCCCCGCTCGAGCCCGGGCCGGAGCACGGCTGGCTGGCCTTCCACGAGGGCTACATCGCCCACCTCTCGGGCGACACCGCGAAGGCGGGGGAGCTCGGCGCTCAGGCGGTCGAGGCCGGGCGGCGATTCGACGTCCCCGACCTCGAGATGCTCGGACTCGCGCTCCGGGGCGCCGCCCTCGTCGCCTGCGCGCGAGTCGAGGAGGGCATGCGGTGCCTCGACGAGGCGACCGCGGCCGCCGTGGCGGGCGAGGCGACAATCCCGATCTCGGGCGCCTGGGCCTGCTGTTTCTTGGTCACCGCCTGCACCGCCGTGCTCGACTACGAACGCGCGTTTGAGTGGTGCGACCGGATCGCCGAGTTCGCGGAGCGCTACGGGAGCCGCTACATGCTCGCCTTCTGCCGCGCCGAGTACGGCGCGGTCCACCTCTGGCGGGGGCGGTGGACGGACGCCGGGGAGATGCTGGAAGCCTCGGTCGAGGACTTCTCCCGCTCCCGCCCGGCGATGGTGGGGGGCCCGCTGGTCGGCCTCGCGGAGCTAAGACGCAGGCAGGCCCGGGCGGAGGAGGCGGCGCTGCTGCTCGATCGAGCGGGACCGTCGCCGCCGGCGCAGCTCTGCCGAGCCCGGCTGGCGCTCGACGAGGGCGAGGCGCGGCGGGCGGTCGAGCTGGTCGAGCGGCTGCTGCGCCAGGCACCCGCCGAGCGCAAGCTTGACCACGCCCCGGCGCTGCAGCTGCTGGTCCGCGCCCGGGTGGCACGGGGTGAGTTCGAGGAGGCGCGCGCGGCGCTGGAGTCCCTGCGTGAGATCGCACGGCTGGTCGGGACCGAGCCGCTGCGCGCCTCCACGGAGCTGGCCGAGGGACTGCTCGCGGCGGCGGGCGGCGAGCATGAGCGGGCAAGGACGCTGCTCGAGGACGCCGTCGATCGCTTCCAGCGAATCGGCGCGCCGTTCGAGGCCTCGCAGGCGCGGATCGAGCTGGCCACCAGCCTCGCCGCCCTGCGCCGAGCCGAGCTGGCCGAGCGCGAGGCGACCACGGCCCTGGATCGCCTGCTCGAGCTGGGCGCCGAGGCGGAGGCCGAGCGTGCCCGCCGGCTGCTCGAGGTCTCGGCTCGCGGCGGCGGCGATGGCCCAGGGCTGCCCGGGGTCACGCGGCGCGAGCGCGAGGTGCTGGCGCTCGTCGCCGAGGGGCTCACCAACCGGCAGATCGCCGAGCGGCTGGTGGTCTCAGAGCACACCGTCCATCGCCACGTCACCAACATCCTGCGAAAGCTCGACCTCCCCTCACGCACCGCCGCGGCCGCCTATGCGCTGCGGTCGGGCGTGCTCGACGACGCCGGGACATAGCCAGATCCGGCCATACGAGCTCGCCCGAAAGATGCTCGGTTCGGGCGAAGTCAGGCCGGGCCGCCGGGGCTACGGTCCCGGCAATGGAGCGTCGGGTCACCGCAGGACGACTGATGATCGAGGCCGCGGCGCTCGCCAGGATCGAGGAGCTGGCCGAGGCCAGCAGCGCACCGGATCGGAGGAGCCAGATGACGAGCCACGAGGAGACCGAGGTGCCGGCGACGACCGAAGCGAACCGAGAGCTGAAGGCCGTCACCCGGGCCGCCTGGGCGCTCGGCGACTACCACCGATTCGCGAAGCAGACGATCTGGGACCTTGGGGAGGTGCTGGTCCGGGCGTGCGGGATCTCGACGGGGCAGCGCGTGCTCGACGTCGCCGCCGGGACGGGCAACACGGCGATCCGCGCCGCCGAGGCCGGGGCCGAGGTCGCGGCCTCGGACCTGACGCCCGAGAACTTCGACGCGGGCCGCCGCGAAGCCGAGGCTCGCGGGGTGGAGCTTGAATGGGTCGAGGCCGACGCCGAGGCGCTCCCGTTCGCAGACGGCGAGTTCGACGTCGTCACCTCCTCGTTCGGCGCCATCTTCGCTCCCGACCACCGGGTGGTGGCCGACGAGATGCTGCGCGTGTGCCGGCCCGGAGGGACGATCGGGATGCTCAACTTCACGCCCGAGGGCCTGATCTCCGACTTCTTCGGCGCCCTCGCGCCGTACATGCCGCCGCCCCCGCCCGAAGCGCTGCCGCCGGCGCTGTGGGGCAGCGAGGAGCACGTGCGGGAGCTGTTCGGCGACCAGGTGGAGTCGCTGGAGATGACCCGCAGGCATTACGTGGAGAGGGCGGCAAGCCCGGGCGATTACCGCGAGCTCTTCAAGCAGACGTTCGGGCCGGTGGTCGCGATCTACGCGAGCCTCGGCGAGGAGCCCGAGCGCGCGGCGGCGCTCGACCGGGCCTTTCTCGAGTTCGCCACGCGCGCGAACAGCGGACAGCCCGAAGGTCCCGCGGAGTACCGCTACGAGTACCTGCTCGTGGTCGCTCGCCAACGCGCGTAGACGCAAGGTGAAGGAAGCCAGCACACGCCGATGGTGAGGCTGGCGAGGCTCTCGCCCAGGACGAGACACGAGCCGGGCTGGCGCTCGGCGCGACGATAATCCTCTCGTCGTGGATGCCATCGCCGAGCTGGAGCGGGGCCGTGAGTCCTACGCAAGCCAGGCGTGGATGGACGCCCACGAGTCGCTGTCGGCCGCCGATCGGCTGGAGCCGCTGGGCGCGGAGGACCTGGAGCTGCTCGCGACCTCCGCCTACATGCTCGGCCGCGAGGACGAGTACCTGGCTCTGCTCGAGCGCGCCCACGGCGGCCACCTCGACGCGAACGATCCGGTGCGCGCCGTGCGCTGTGCGTTCTGGATCGGGCTCATTTCGCGCAACGGGGAGAGATGGCCCGGGCGGGCGGGGCGTGCGGCACTTCCCCTGATCGTCATCTGCCAGTGTGCGGTGGCGCGGCGGGTAGTTGCACCGTGACGCAGAGCCCCCCAGCGGCCCGGGGGGTGAGGGTGAGGGTTC
The DNA here is from genome assembly GCA_050696935.1 of Solirubrobacteraceae bacterium. Taxonomy (GTDB): domain Bacteria; phylum Actinomycetota; class Thermoleophilia; order Solirubrobacterales; family Solirubrobacteraceae; genus DASSUW01. The sequence goes on from JBOGYU010000064.1 coordinate 13,385, forward strand.
CGTCGTGTGCTTGGGTGATGCTCTTGACGATGGCCAGGCCGAGGCCGACACCTGCGTGGTCGGTGCGTATGCGTTCCGTGCCGCGAAGAAACGGCTCGCCAAGCGTGGAAACCAACTGTGGGGTGAGCTTCTCGCCGGTGTTCTCGACAGTGAGCACCACACTCTTGGGGTGAACGCTGGTCGTGACCCACACGGTGCCCTGTTCAGGCAGATTGTGGACGATCGCGTTGTGCACGAGGTTCGTAGCCATCTGCAGCAGGAGCGCGTGCGAGCCGATCGTGGGGGTCATGTCGCCGGAGGTCTCGATGGTGACGCCGCGCTTTTCCGCGAAAGGGAGAAGCGTTTCAGTGGCTTCTTCAGCTATGAGCGACAGGTCGACGTGTTCTCGGGCGAAGGACCGCTGGTCGGCGCGGCTGAGCAGGAGCAATGCTTCAGTGAGGTCGATCGCTCGGGTGTTGACGAAGTGGAGGCGGTCGACAAGTTCGTCGTTGCCGCGGCTTTGATCGTTGCGGGCCACGTCGAGAAGTGTCTGCGTGATCGCCAGCGGGGTGCGCAGCTCGTGGGAGGCGTTGGCTGCGAATCTCTGCTGTTCGGCGACCTGTGCTTCGAGCCGCGCGAGCATGGCATCGAAGGCGTCGGCGAGCTCGCGGAACTCATCTCTGCGGCCCGGTAGCCGGATTCGGTGGGCGAGCGATCCGGTCGCAGCCGTGCGCGTGGCGTCCGAGATTCGGGCCAGGGGGGCGAGCATCCGGCCGGCGAGAATCCACCCTCCCACGAGACCGAACACCAGCAGGAACGCCAACACTGCGGCTGCCCTCGGAGCGAAAACGTGCAGCAGGTTGGACCGGATGGGAAAAACGGCGCCCCTGCATGTTCCGTGGGTGATGTGGGCGCGGTCGCGGGGTAGCGCGGACGGTCGTCGTCGGTCAAGCAGCGCCGGATCGTTGCTGGTGTTCGCGAGGCGTTGCCGTGGTTTGCAGCGG
>JBOGYU010000065.1:0-14356 GCA_050696935.1 Solirubrobacteraceae bacterium
GGCGGCGGTCGCGGCGCTCGGCCCGCCGGCGCTCGCGCGCACGCCTGCTCCGCTCGTCCGCCCGCCGCCGGCTCCGCTCCCGCTCCTCCGCCGGCACGTCCCGGCGCAGCTCGACGGGCGGGACGTCGGCCTCGTCGGTCTCCTCGAAGACGCGGGGGGCGAGGAACAGGAGCGCCAGCGCCGCGAGCACGGCGAGCGCCAGGAGGATGCGCTGGGCGGCCATCGGCGGACGGCCGAACAGTAGGCCGCGCCGATGAGCGAGTTCTCATCCCGCATGAGAGCGCCCTCATCGCGGCCCCCTACGGTTCGAGCATGGCATGGGTGATTGCAGCGATCCTCGCGGGGCTCGCCCTCGTCGCGCCGCCGGAGGCCGCCGGCCTGCCGCTCCTTCGGGTCGACGCGCCGCGGGGGATCCCGGATGAGCCGAAGGTGACCGCCCAGCTGCGGATGCCCGGCTACCGCGGCCGCATCGGCATCGAGCAGCGGGGCCAGTCCTCGCGCCGGCTGTTCCCGAAGAAGTCGTTCGCGATCGAGTTGCGCGACGCCAAGGGCGAGGACCGGAAGGTGCCGCTGCTGGGCATGCCCGACGACGGCGACTGGGTGCTCTACGGGCCCTACAACGACAAGACGCTCATGCGCAACGTGGTGGCGTACCGGACGGCGCGCTGGATGGGGCGCTACGCCGCCCGCACGCGCTTCGTCCGGCTGCGGCTGAACGGCCGCTACCACGGCGTCTACGTGCTGATGGAGAAGCTCGAGCTGGGCGCCGACCGGGTGCGCGGCGAGGCGCTGTACGAGTTCACCTTCCCGTTCCAGGCCCAGTTCAAGGACCCGTCGTTCGTCACGCCCGTCAAGCGCCGCCCGATCGTGTGGGAGGACCCCGAGCGCGGTGACCTCACGCGCGGGCGGGCGCAGCGGCTCGCGCGGCCGGTGCGGCGAGCCGCGCGCGCGCTCTACGGGCCGGGCTCGTGGCGGCGATGGATCGACGCGGGCTCGGCGGTCGACTTCGCGCTCGTCAACGAGCTGTTCAAGAACCAGGACGGCTTCCACGGCAGTACGTACATGTCGCTGGGCGAGGACGGCAGGCTCCGGATGGGCCCGGTGTGGGACTTCGACATCGCGATGGGCAACTCGGACTACGGGCCGAGCAGCCGCCTCCGCGGCTGGATGCTCCGGCACCGCGACTGGGTCGAGCGGATGTACCGCGACCGCGCGTTCGCGAGCCGGATGGCGCGCCGCTGGCGCGAGCTGCGGCGGGCGGGCCTGCGCAGCGAGGTGCTCGGGATCGTGCGGCGCAGCCAGTCGGCGCTTCGCGGCGCCGTGGTGCCCAACTTCCGCCGCTGGCCGATCCTGGACCGGCGCATCTGGCCGAACCCCCGCGCCCGCGGCAGCCACCGCGCCGAGGTGCGCTTCCTGCGCTCCTGGCTCAGCCGCCGCATCCGCTGGATCGACCGCAACGTCGGCCGGCTCTGACCGGCCGGCGATCGCCTCGTCGTCGGCCGCGACTTCGAGCAAGTTTCGCGGGCGCCGCGCGTTGCAGCGCACATCTGCTCCTCCTGGGATCGGGGCAGAGCCGAGAGCGGCCGGCTCGCTTCATGGGGCCGCGGGCCGGCCCGCTCTCCGAACTTAAAGGGGACAGTCCCCTTTAGGTTGTGGTCATACCGGCGCCGACGGTGTCGTTCGTGGCCTCGTCGACGACGATGAAGGCGCCGGTCGCGTGGACCTGGTCGTAGGGGTCGGGCATCAGCGGCGCGCCGAGGCGCAGCCGCACGCGGCCGATGGCGTTGAGCTCGAGCTCGTCCGCGGGCTCGTGGGCGAGCGCCGTCACGTCGAGCCGGTGCTCGATCGCCTCCAGCTTGGCGGGGACGGTGCGGGTCGTGTGCTTGAGCAGGTAGCGCGCGCCGGGGCGGGCGGGCTCGTCGCCGAGCCAGCAGACGGTCGCGGCCAGCTCGCGGACGGGGGTGGGCGCCTCTGCCGGGCGGGCCAGCAGGTCTCCGCGCCCGACGTCGAGCTCGTCGGTGAGCGCCACCGCGATCGAGTGCGGCGCGACCGCCGTGTCCCGCCCGTGCTCGAACGCCCGCACGCGGGTGCGGGTGCCGGCGGGGAGCACGACGAGCTCGTCGCCGACCTCGAGCGTGCCGGAGGCGAGGCGGCCGGCGTACCAGCGCGTGCCGTCCGCACGGATCACGTACTGGACCGGCAGGCGGGCCGGGCCGTCCGCGACGCCGTTGCCGGCGGGCGCGGCCTCGAGGTGCTCGAGCAGCGCCGGGCCGCCGTACCAGGGCATCGCCTCCGAGCGGTTGACGACGTTGTCGCCGTGCAGCGCGGAGACCGGGATGAAGCCGACGCCGTGCAGGCCGAGCCGCGACGCCCAGTCGATCACCTCGCGCACCACCGCGTCGAAGCGCTCCTCGGCGTAGCCGGCGAGGTCCATCTTGTTCACCAGCACGGTCACGCCCGGCACGCCGAGCAGTGCCGCGATCGCCAGGTGGCGGCGCGACTGCTCGGTCATCCCGCGGCGGGCGTCGACGAGCACGAGCGCGAGGTCGGCGGTGGACGCGCCCGTCGCCATGTTGCGCGTGTACTGCGCGTGGCCGGGGCAGTCGTGGAGCACGAACCGGCGGTTCGGGGTGGCGAAGTGCCGGTAGGCGACGTCGATCGTGATGCCCTGCTCGCGCTCGGCGCGCAGGCCGTCGGTCAGCCGCGCGAGGTCGGCGGCGGTGCCGAGCTCGTCGGCCATCAGCGCCTTGGCGTCGTGCAGCAGCCGGCCGATCAGCGTCGACTTGCCGTCGTCCACGGAGCCGGCGGTCGCGACCTTCAACATCAGAAGTAGCCGACCCTCTTGCGATCTTCCATCGCCGCCTCGCTCACGCGGTCGTCGGCGCGCGTCTCGCCGCGCTCGGTGATCCGCGTCGCGGCGATCTCCGCCACCACCTCGTCGAGCGTCGCCGCGTCCGACCGCACCGCGCCGGTGCACGTCATGTCGCCCACCGTGCGGTAGCGCACGGACGCGGTGAAGGGAGCCTCAGGCTCCATGAACTCCGACACCGCGTACAGCATCCCGTCGCGCTCGAACACCTCGCGCTCGTGGGCGAAGTAGATCGACGGCAGCTCCAGCCGCTCGCCGCGCACGTACTCCCACACGTCCAGCTCGGTCCAGTTCGACAGCGGGAACACGCGCACGTGCTCGCCGCGACGCACGCGGCCGTTGTAGAGGTCCCACAGCTCCGGGCGCTGCCGGCGCGGGTCCCACTGGCCGAAGTCGTCGCGGAACGAGAACACCCGCTCCTTCGCGCGGGCGCGCTCCTCGTCGCGCCGGGCGCCGCCGAACGCGGCGTCGAACCCGTGCTGGGAGATCGCGTCGAGCAGCGTCGTGGTCTGGAGCGGGTTGCGCGACGGCTGGTCGCGCACCCGCCCGGCGTCGATCGACTCCTGCACCGAGGCGACGAGCGCGTCGGGCACGACCCGGTCGCGGAACTCGATCACCTCCGGGAAGTTGTGGCCCGTGTCCACGTGCATCACGGGGAAGGGCACCACGCCCGGCCGGAACGCCTTGCGCGCCAGCTGCAGCAGCACGATCGAGTCCTTGCCGCCGCTGAACAGGAGCACGGGCCGCTCGAGCTCGGCCGCGACCTCGCGGATGACGTGGACGGCCTCGGCCTCGAGCTGTTCGAGGTGGTGCATCAGACCGCGCACTCGCCCTCGCCGCGGATGACCTGGAACGGGACCTTGCGGCTCCAGTCGATGAACTCGTTCATCGTCTCCAGGCCGAACTCGACCGGCATGGCGAGGTCGCGGACCGCGTCCTCGAACTCCTTGGTGCCGATGCGCGCGACGTAGGCGTTGAAGACCTCGCCGTCCTCGCGCTCGGCCTCGTACTTGCGCAGCCAGCGCTCGACCGCCTCGGGCACGCGCTTGGCCGGCAGCCGCACCTTCAGGCGCGCCCCGTAGGCGATCTCGCCGCCCTCGTAGTTGCCGCCGATGTGCGCGACGTAGGCGGGGATCGTGTTCTCGCCGACCTTGATCGAGGCGCCGTAGAACCCGATGTTGCCGATGTGGTGCTGGCTGCACCCGTTCGGGCAGCCGGACATCTTGATGTGGATCCGCCGGGTCAGCGGGTCGGTGATGCCCATCGCCTCGATCCGCTCCTGCACGGCGCGGTTGAGCCCCATCGAGCTGGTGATGCCGAGCTTGCAGGAGTCGGTCCCCGGGCACGACACGACGTCGTTGACCTGGTCGGCGCCCGCCTCGCCGAGCGCGAGGTCGGAGAGCCGGCGCCAGACGTCGTAGACCGCCTCGTCCCGCACCCACCGCAGCACGAGGTTCTGGTGGACGGTGGTGCGGGCGTACCCGCCGGAGAACTCGCGCATGATCGCCGCGAGGCCGCGGAACTGCTCGGGCGTGAGGTCGCCGCGGGTGACCTTGACCTGCACGGCGGAGAAGCCCGCCTGCCGCTGGGGCTCGACGTTGGCCTCGCGGAAGCGCAGGAACTCGGCGCCGTCGCCGTTCGGGGAGCCGGCGGTGGGCGGCGGCTCCGGCGCGTTCGCCTCCTCGTCGTGGAGGAACAGGCGGTGCTCGATCGAGAAGTCGCGCTCGTCGACCCAGTCGCCGCGCAGCTCCTCCTCCACCAGCTCGCGCATCGCCTCGATCCCGATCTTGTCCACGAGCACCTTGATGCGGGCACGCGCGCGGTTCACGCGCAGCCAGTCCTGGCGGTCGAAGATCCGCAGGACGGCCTCCGTGTACTTGAGGTACTCGCCGTCGTCGGCGGTCACGAAGTCGACGAGCGTCGGCGCGATCCGCGGCATGATCGAGGTGCCGCCGCCGACGCGCAGCTCGAAGCCGCGGACGCCGTCGCGCTCGCGGGCGATGAAGGCCACGTCGTGGATGCCGGTGATCGCGCGGTCGGTGTCCGAGCCGGTGAACGCCGTCTTGACCTTGCGCGGCATCAGCTGCGTCGTGGGGTGGCGCACGAAGTAGCGCACGTAGGCGCCGGCGTACGGCGTCGGGTCGAAGGTCTCGTCATGGCAGACGCCCGCCCACGGGTCGGCGGTCACGTTGCGCACCGTGTTGCCGCAGCCCTCGCGGCTGGAGAGGCCGGCGTCGGAGATCTCGCGGATCACGGCGGCGGCGTCGCGCAGGGGGACGTGGTGCATCTGGATGTTCTGGCGTGTGGTGATGTGGGCCTTGTTGAGCGGCGCGTACCTCTCCACCACGTCCGCGAACGTCTCCATCTGCTCCGGCGTGATGCCGCCGAACGGCAGCTTCACGCGGATCATCTGCACGTCGGCCTGGCGCTGGCCGTAGACCCCCTGCTTGAGGCGGAAGCCGATGAACTCGTCCTCCGGGGTCTCACCCCCGAGGAACTTCTCGGCCTCGTTGTCGAAGTCGTCGAACTCGCGCTGGAGGATCGGGATGACGTGCCCGGGCACGTCCTCGCGCACCTCGGGATTGTCGAGCGATCCCGGGCGGCCCGTCGTGGTCGAAGGCTCCATCCGGGAAAAGTACCAAATCCGGATCGGGTTTCGAGATTAGGGGGGACAGTCCCACCCGGTGCCGGCGAACGGTTACGCCTCGAACCTAAAGGGGACTGTCCCCTTCATCTTTGGGGCTCGCGGTCCACGCCCTCGAGCAGGGCGGCTCGCGCCCACGGGCTCGGCTGGGGGTCCGGCGCCGCGGGCGGGGGTGCGGTGTCGCGCATGAACTGCTCCACCGCGGCCATCACGGCCGCGGCCTCCTCGGGCGTGGCGCTCGAGCCGCGCAGCTCCAGGCGGGGGCGGCGGTTCATCACGGCGGGCCGTTGACGCCCTTGATCGAGGTCTGGCCGCGGGCCACCTGGTACTGGAAGCCGTCGCGCGGGAGCGTCCGCCGCAAGCGCCGCTTGATCGTCGCCACGCGCTCGAGCGTGACGCCGAACGCGTCCTGCGAGGCGGTCACGCGCGCGTAGCCGTGGTGGTCGAAGTCGCCCTGGTCGACCCATGGGTTGAGGTCGCGCAGCGCCTGGACGATCGCCGGGTCCGTGCTCGGATTGCGGTCGTCGCCCTGGATCACCGTGCCGCCGCCGGCGTCGATGTCCATCTCGCCGAAGTTCGTCGACGTGATCGAGCCGCCGACGAACTCGAGCGCGACGCTCTCGCCCGCGCTCGTCCGCACGTCACCGGCCAGGAACAGGTGGATGTCGCCCGTGATGAAGACGACGTCGCGGATGCCCTCGTCGCGGATGTGCGCGAGCAGCTCCTCGCGCTCGCGCGGATACCCGTTCCAGAAGTCGTAGGTGTAGAACGCCCCGCCGGTCACCCTCGCCGGCATCATCAGCGTCTGGCTGCCGATCACCTTCCAGGCCGCCCGCGAGCCGCTCAGGCGGCGCTTGAGCCAGTCCATCTGCGCGCGGCCGAGGAAGGCGCGCGGCTGGTCCCAGGTGTCGCACGGCGGCACCACGGCGTCGCCGCACGGCTGGTCGGCCCGGTACTGGCGCTGGTCGAGCATCATCAGGTCCATCGTGCGGCCGTGCCGCTGGGCGCGGTAGATCCGGCTGCCGCCGCGCGGGAAGAACGGCATCGCCTCGAAGTACGCCTTGTAGGCGGCGCGGCGGCGGCGCGCCGAGAAGCGCTTGGCGGCGTCGAGGCCGCCGCCGGGCGCCCGGCCCGCGTAGTTGTCCTGCACCTCGTGGTCGTCCCACACCGCGACCATCGGAAAGCGCGCGTGCAGCCTGCGCAGCGCCCGGTCGGAGCGGTAGAGCGCGTACTTGGAGCGGTAGTCCTCCAGCGTCACCGCCTCGCGCACGATCTGCTCGCGGTTCCCGGGCAGTGGCTCGCGGCCGATCCGGTCGTCGCGCACGCCGGTGCCGCCGCGGCGCGAGTGGTAGGCGTCCCCGTACACATAGTCGCCGAGGCAGACCACGAAGTCGACGTCGTCGCGGCGCATGACCTCGTAGGCGTTGTAGTAGCCGTGCGTGTACTCCGCGCAGGAGAAGAACGCGAACCGCACGGGCTCGTCGGAGTCCTCCGGCAGCGCGGTCTGGAAGCGCCCGACCGGGCTCTCCTCGTCGCGCGTCTCGAACCGGTACCAGTAGCGCTCGTGCGGGCGCAGGCCCTCGAGGCGGGCCTTGACCGAGTGCCCCCGCCGCCCGCTGGTGGCGATCGTACGCCGCGCCACGACGCGCCGGAAGTCGCTGTCGCGCGCCACCTCGAGCCGCACCGAGCCCGCGCCGCGCACGTCGTCGAGCACCGTCAGCAGGGTGATCCCGCGCGGCGTCGGGTCGCCCGACAGCACGCCCTGCCGGAAGCGGCCGCCGCGCAGCAGCCGGGAGGCGAAGCCGCGCGGCGCGGCGAGCGCCTCCAGCGCCGTCTGGGGCGCGATCACGAGCGCGGCGCCCGTGGCCCCGGAGCGGGTCAGGAACTGGCGGCGCGAGAGCACGGCGTCGAGACTACTCGGGGGCCTCGGCGAGACGAACTTCGGGCATCGAGGGAGGGGAGCGGGGAGTTTCGTGCAAAGACCGACGGTCGCCGCCCGCCGTTTGCACATTCCTCCCCCAGACGGGGACTAACGTGCAAAGCGGCCTATTGACGTGTCGTCATTTGCACGAAACACCCCTTGCCTCACCCGCCCTACCCAGCCGAAGTTCGTCCAGCCGCAACGACGATCGGGGATCGCGACGACATCGGCGGTGGCGCGGCTTGGCTTCCCTGGGCGGGCAGCCGGGACCGAGGTCGTAGGACCAATTGCCCGTGGGCGCCGGGCGCGCGGCGCGCCACCATGGGTGCCATGGAAACGGTGCTCCCCCGCCTCGCCGCCTCCGCGCCCGAGCCACTGCCGTTCGCGCCCTCGCTACACATCCGCGCGTTCCGGCTCGAGCGCGACGCCGGGGACGTGCTCGTCTACAGCACCACGACGCTCGGCGCCCTCGACGGCGTGTCACGCTGGTACCTGAACCACCGCCACGAGGCGATGTTCGCCCCCGATGGGCTCGCCGTCCCGCTCTTCACCCACGAGGACGAGCGCGGATCCCTCCACGTCCGCGGGACCTTCACGAGGCGGCACACCCTCGACGACGACTTCGAGGTGATCCCGACCCCCGGCCACACCAGCGGGGCGACCGCGTTCCTGTGGGACAGCGGCGAGCATCGCCTCCTGTTCACGGGTGACACGATCTACCTGCGCGACGGCGAGTGGGTCGCCGCGGTGCTCGGCTCGAGCGACCGCGCAGCGTACGTCGAGACCCTCGAGCTGATCCGCGAGCTCGACTTCGACGTGCTCGTGCCGTGGGCGGCGACGGGCGGCCGGCCGCCGTACGCCGTCACCGACCGCGCGGACGCCCGCCGGCGCATCGACGCGATCCTGGAGCGCGTCCGGCGCGGCGACGACCACTGAAGAGTTGTCATCCTCGAGTGCATGGAGCTCGGGCTGACCACCTTCGCGGACGTGAGCTCGGGCGTCGGCGCCGAGCAGCGGATGGGCGACCTGATGGAGGAGGTCCGGCTCGCCGACGAGCTGGGGCTCGACGTCTTCGGCATCGGCGAGCACCACCGCCCCGACTTCGCGGTCTCCTCTCCTGCGGTGGCGCTGGCCGCCGCCGCCGCCGTCACCAGCCGCATCCGGCTGACGAGCGCGGTCACGGTCCTCAGCTCGGACGACCCGGTGCGGGTGTTCCAGGACTTCGCCACCGTCGACCTGCTGTCCGGCGGCCGCGCCGAGATCATGGCCGGGCGCGGCTCGTTCACCGAGTCCTTCCCGCTGTTCGGCTACGACCTCGACGACTACGACGAGCTGTTCGCCGAGAAGCTCGACCTCCTGCTCGAGCTGCGGGAGCGCCACACGGTCACGTGGTCGGGGCGTCACCGGCCCCCGCTCAACGAGGCCGGCGTCTGGCCCCGCCCGGTCCAGGACCCGCTGCCGGTCTGGATCGCCGTCGGTGGCACGCCGCAGTCGGTCGTGCGAGCCGGCCTGCTCGGCCTGCCCCTGACGATCGCGATCATCGGCGGCCGGCCCGAGCGGTTCGTCCCGCTCGTCAAGCTGTACCGCGAGGCCGCCGCCCGCGCCGGCCGCGACCCGGCGGCCCTCCCGGTCGCCGTCAACACCCACGCCTTCGTCGCGCCGGACGCCGCGCAGGCCACCGCCGCCTTCGCCCCCTCGTACATGGCGATGATGAGCCGCATCGGCCGCGAGCGGGGCTGGCCGCCGATGGGCCGCGAGCAGTACGAGGAGCTGCGGTCGCCGCGCGGCGCGCTCGCCGTCGGCAGCCCGCAGGAGGTCGCCGAGAAGATCCTGTTCGAGCACGAGCTGTTCGGGCACCAGCGCTACCTGGCGCAGATGAGCGCCGGCGCCGTCGCCCACCGCGACGTCCTGCGCTCGATCGAGATGTTCGGCACGGAGGTCGCGCCCGTCGTGCGCGAGGAGGTCGCCCGCCGCCGCGCGACGGCTCAGCCGCCGGCGAGGACGACCTCGTAGCCCTCGGCGCGCAGCGTCTCCACGACGACCTCCCGGTGGTCGCCCTGCAGCTCGATGACGCCGTCCTTCGCCGTCCCGCCCACGCCGCAGCGCTTCTTCAGGCGCCCGGCGAGCTCGCGCAGGCCGGCCTGGTCGAGCGGCAGGTTCGAGACGGAGGTGACCGGCTTCCCGCGCCGGCCGGCAGTCTCGCGCCGGACCCGCACCGGCCCGCTCGTCGTGGGCGCAATCTCCGGTCGCACGCGCCGCCGGTCGCCGCCGCTGCTCGACCAGACGAGGTCTACGTCCCGACGGGGTGCCACGCGGTCTTGAGCTCGATGAACGGCTCCATCCGGGTGAGGCCGTCGAGCGCGGCGACGTCGAGGTAGTCGACATCGCGCCGGTGCGCCACGCGCTTGACGCTGTCGGCGGCCAGGCGGACCACCTCCGGGTCGCCGGTGCAGTCGACGATCCCGTCCACGTCGCGGTGTCCGGCGAGCGGCTTGAGCAGCTCCGACCGCAGGCCGGAGAGCAGGTTGACCACACCCGCCGGGACGTCGGCCACCCCGAGCGCCTCGCCGAGGTGCAGTGAGAGCAGCGGCCAGCGCTCCGACGTCACCGCCACGACCACGTTGCCCGCCGCCAGCGGCGGCAGGATCTCCGCGACCAGGCCGAGCACGTCGGGCTCCTCCGGCGCCAGCACGCCGACGACCCCGCTCGGCTCGGGCATCGAGAACCCGAAGTGCGGCGCGGCGACCGGGTTCACCGCGCCCAGCACCGCGTGCAGCTTGTCGGTCCAGCCGGCGTAGTGGACCGCGGTGTCGACCGCCGCCTCGATCTCCCGGCGGGCCGCCGCCGCGCTCACCCCGCGCAGCCGCGCGGTCTCTCCCGCCAGCTCGTCGGCGCGCGACTCGAGCGCCTCCGCGAACCGGTACAGGATCTGGCCGCGGTTGTAGGCGGTCCGGCCCTGCCAGCCGGGCAGCGCGCCGCGGGCCGCGCGCACCGCGTCGCGCACGTCCTTGCGCGTCGCCCGCGGCACGTTCGCGACGTGGTTGCCCGCGTGGTCCTCCATCGCCACGTGGCGGCCCGACTCGCTGCGCACGAACGCGCCTCCCACGAACAGCTTGTACGTCTTGGCGACCGGGAGCCGCTCGCTCATCCTGCCTCGCGTCTGTCTCGCGCTGCGCGCTCGCCACCGCTTCGCTCGGCGCTCGTCACCGGCTTCGCCTCGGCCACCCGCACGTACGGCCGCAGCCCGGCCGCGCCGCCCTCGCGGCCGAAGCCGCTCTCCTTGTAGCCGCCGAACGGCGACGACGGGTCGAACTGGTTGTAGGTGTTCTGCCAGATCGTGCCCGCCTTCAGCCCGCGGGCGACCGCCAGCGCGCGCGAGCCCTTGTCGGTCCACACGCCCGCCGCCAGCCCGTACGCGGAGGCGTTGGCCTTCTCGACCGCCTCGGCCTGCGTGCGGAACGTGAGCACGGAGACGACCGGGCCGAAGATCTCCTCGACCGCGACCTTGTTCACGGGCGCGACGTCGGTGAACAGCGTCGGCGGGAACCAGTAGCCGCGCTCGGGCAGCTCGCAGGCGACGGTGCGGCGGGTCGCCCCCTCGCGCTCCCCGGCCGCCACCAGCGCCTCGATCCGCTGGAGCTGGGCGGCGGAGTTGATCGCGCCGACGTCGGTGTTCTTGTCGAGCGGGTCGCCCACGCGCAGCAGGCCCATCCGCCGCCACAGCTTCTCCACGACCTCCTCGGCGACGCTCTCCTGCAGCAGCAGCCGCGAGCCCGCGCAGCACACGTGGCCCTGGTTGAAGAAGATCCCGTTGACGATCCCCTCGATCGCCTGGTCGATCGCCGCGTCGTCGAACACGATGTTGGCCGACTTGCCGCCGAGCTCGAGCGTGAGGCCGAGGTCGCGCCCCGCGGTCGCCGCCTGGATGTCCTTGCCGACCTCGGTCGAGCCGGTGAAGGCGATCTTGTCGATCCCGGGGTGGCGCACGAGCGCCGCGCCGGTGGAGCCGTCACCGGGGATGATGTTCACCACGCCCGCCGGCAGCTCGGCCTCCTGGCAGATCTCCGCCAGCAGGAGCGCGGTCAGCGGCGTCGTCTCGGCCGGCTTGAGCACCGCGGTGTTCCCGCAGGCGAGCGCGGGGGCGAGCTTCCAGGCCGCCATCAGCAGCGGGAAGTTCCACGGCACGATCTGGCCGACGACGCCCATCGGCTCGACGGCGCGGCCGTGCAGGCCGTAGCGCAGCTTGTCCGCCCAGCCGGCGTAGTAGAAGAAGTGCGCGGCGGCGAGCGGGACGTCCACGTCGCGCGACTCGCGGATCGGCTTGCCGCCGTCCAGCGACTCGACGATCGCCAGCTCGCGCGAGCGCTCCTGGATCAGGCGGGCGATCCGGAAGACGTACTTGCCGCGCTCGAGCGCGGGCAGCGCCCGCCAGCGGGGGAGCGCGGCGCGGGCGGCGGCGACCGCGGCGTCCACGTCCGTCTCGCCGGCCTGCGCGACCTCGGCGAGCGGCTCCTCGGTGGCCGGGTTGAGCGTCGGCGCGTACGCCTCCGCCTCCCGCCAGCCGCCGCCCACGAACAGCCCGTAGCGCTCCGCCAGGCGGATGTGGTCCGTGGCCTCGGGGGCGGGCGAGTACTCCCAGGCCAGCGCGGTGCGCATGGGCGTGGCGGTCATCTCTCTACTCCTTGGAGAAGTCCTCCGGCCGCTGGTAGCGGCCGGTGGTCCCGTGCTCGTACTGCATCAGCAGGTCGTTGAGCAGCGACGAGGCGCCGATCCGGAAGCGGTCCGGCGTGAGCCACTCGTCGCCCAGTGTCTCCTTGACCAGCACGAGCCGGTGGATCGCCTGCTTGCTCGTCCGCACCCCGCCGGCGGCCTTCATCCCGACCACGCGGCCGGTGCGCGCGGCGTAGTCGCGCACCGCCTCCAGCATCACGAGGGTGGCGGCTGGAGTGGCGCCCTTGCCGACCTTGCCGGTCGACGTCTTCACGAAGTCGGCGCCGCCCTCCATCGCCAGCAGCGTGGCGTGGCGGACATGGTCGTAGCCGCCCAGCTCGTCGGCCTCGACGATCACCTTCAGGTGCGCCGTCCCGCAGGCGTCCTTGACCTGCTCGACCTCCGTGACGACGCGCAGGTCGTCGCCGGTCAGGTAGGCGTCGCGGCTGATCACCATGTCGATCTCGGTCGCGCCGGCGGCGACCGCCTGCCGGGTCTCCTCCAGCCGCAGCTCCATCGAGGTCAGCCCGGAGGGGAACCCGGTCGCCACCGAGGCGACGGCGACGCCGGTGCCCGCGAGCGCGCGGGCCGCGTCCGGCACCCGTGTGGGATACACGCACAGCGCCGCGCACGAGGGGACCTCCGGCCGGTCGGGGGCCGGGCACACCGCCTTGGCGGCGAGCTGCGCCACCTTGCCGGGCGTGTCCTGGCCCTCGAGCGTCGTCAGGTCGACCATCGAGATCGCCAGCCGGATCGCGGCCTGCTGGGACTCGGACTTGATCGAGCGCTTCCCGAGCACGGCCGCGCGCTCCTCGATGCCCACGCGGTCGACCGGTACGAGGCGCCGTCTCATGGGAGCTAGCGTACCGCCGCCGGACGGCGGCGCCAGGGCTCAGCGGTAGCTGCGCTCGCCGGACGACCGGGGACGGTCCGGCTTCTCCCGCGGCGGCTTGCCGTTCTTCTTCGCCGAGCCGGTCGAGATCGCGTCCGGCGCCACCGTGCGGATCCACTCGCGCAGCGTGTCGTCGGCGACCCGGCCGTAGACGCCGGGGAACCCGGGCTCGGCGCATCCCCGCCCGTAGCTGGTGTCGCCGACCAGCCGCGTCTCCCTCCCGGCCGGGACGAGCAGCGGCCCGCCGGAGTCGCCCTGGCAGGTGTCGACGCCTCCCTCGGGGAACCCGGCGGCGACCTGCGTCTCGCTCTCGAAGCCGCCAAACAGCGGGTCGACGCCCTCGATCAGGTACGGGTACGCCTCGGCCGCGACCTCGTCCGGCGTGATCGGCACCTCGGCCTCCTGGAGGACGTCGGGCTGCTCGCCGCCGGACTCGGTGACGCCGAAGCCGGCGATCGTCGCCATCGTCCCGGCCGTCCACAGCGAGCGCTCGGCCGCCGACGCGATCTTCACCGGCTCCTTGGCCGACGGCTCCGGGAGCTCGACCACCGCAACGTCGGAGCTGACGCTGCCCAGGCCCGCCCAGCCCGGGTTCACGGACACCGACTTGGCGACGTGCTGCTCTCCGTCGGACTCGTAGCCGCCGGTCAGACTCGCCGACGGCGTGGCGTGCGCGCCGATGCTGAGCTCGATCAGCTGGCCGGGCTGGCCGATCGGGACGTTCGCGATCCCGCCGGGCGCGAGCGACGAGCAGTGGGCGGCGGTGATCACGTGCGTCGGCGTGACGAGCGTGCCGGTGCACTGGAACGCGCGGTCGATCAGGATGTGGGCGACGTACGGGTACTCGCCGGGAGCGGCGTCCCGGCCGCCGACGACGGCCTGGGCGGGGGTGGTGGCGCAGAGCGCGAGCGCCACGGTCGCGAGCAGAAGTCTCATGCCGGCCTGAACGCCGCCGGCGCCCGGAACTGGCGGTGTGCCCGAACGGCGGCCCGCTCCGCCCTTGCGCGGACCGCTGCCGATGTGGTCGGATGACCGGGCATGGACGAGGAGCTCCGGACCTTCGAGCTGGGCGAGGCGGATGTCACCGTGCCCGTGCCCGCGGGCGCCGAGTTCAGCGAGGCCGAGGGCCTCCAGGAGGGCGCCCGGCACCTCACCTGGGCGCCCGCCCCCGAGGGCTACTTCATGGTCTCCGCCGGCACCAGCTCCGGCCACACCGCCGACGGGCAGCTGGCCGGCCAGGCGCAGCGGGGGAGCGCGCTGAGCGTCGAGTCCGACGAGCCGGCCCCGCTGGCCGGCGACGGCGCGCGGCGGGTCGCCTTC